>JAVHWG010000219.1:0-15232 GCA_032159965.1 Mycobacterium sp. | reverse complement strand
AGCCTGGTGAGCGATAATCGCAGCATGGAACGCCGGCGCAGCGGACAAAAGGGCTTGACTCCGCTCGAGACCCTGCGACAGCTGCCCGCGCTCGTGGTCCTTCAGCGCCTACCGGTGGCCACACTGGCGGTTGCGGAAGACGGCACGATCGCGTTCGCGAACACCGCCTGCGCAGACATGCTCGGGTACGCCGAGGGTGAGCTGGCGACGCTTCAGTTCGCCGATGTCTTCCAGTCCGCTCCGACCGATGAGTCAGCAATCGATGCTGTACGTGCCAGCGCCGATCTGGTCGTCGAACTCGCTCACAAGGACGGCTCGACGGTTCGCGCGAGGATGAGCAAATCCGCCCTCAAGCGCGACGACGACGTCGTTGCACTCGCAGCGTTTCACGACCTCACCGAGAATCTGTGGAACGACGGAGACTAACTGCGGGAGTCCTTCACCCGCCGGCTACGCCAGCGTGAGGAATATGCGGCCCTCGGCCAACAGCGCTTCCATCCGTTCACTGGGAAGAGGGCGAGAAAGCAGAAACCCCTGCGCGCGGTAGCAGCCATGCTCGAGCAGCGTCTTCGCGGCCGCTTTGGTCTCGACGCCCTCAGCGATTACCTCGAGATTGAATGCCTCGGCCAACGCGATGATTGCCCGGACGATCGCCAAATCGCCGGCATTGGCCCCAAGATCGCGCACGAAGCTCTTGTCGATCTTGAGCGCGTCGACGGGTAGCGACTTCAGATGCGAGAGCACACTGTATCCGGTGCCGAAGTCGTCGATGGCGATCTGCACACCGGCCTCTTTGAGCCCGTTCAGTGTGATTCGCGTGGTTTCGATGTCTTGCACCACAACGCTTTCGGTGATCTCAAGACACAGCGACCCGCCGTCGAGACCGAACTCGTCGATCGTGGCCGCGACGGCCTCGACGAATCCGTCAGCGACAAGCTGCACCGGCGACACGTTCAACCTGAGAAGGGTGTCCCCGCCCAGTCCGCGTGCCCGCCACACGGCGAATTGCGCGCACGCGTTCCGGATTACCCAGCGCCCCAATTCGCCTGCCAGATTGATGGATTCAGCGACGCTGATGAACGAATCCGGTGACAGCATCCCCCACGTGGGGTGCTGCCAGCGCACCAGAGCCTCCATGGCCAGGATCCGACCCGAACGCATGTCGACCTCAGGTAGATAGTGCAGCGTCAACGCGTCGCTTTCGATCACACCCTGCAGGTGAAGCTCGATGTCGTTGCGGAACTCACTATGCAGCGATATCTCGTCGGTGAAGATTGCGACGTTATTGCCGCCGGAGTTTTTCGCCGACATCACCGCCTGGTCGGCGTGGCTGAGCAGGTCTGAGGCGTTGTCGCGACCGGGGGTACCGAGAGCGACGCCGATGCTGACCGTGCGCGCGAGCGTCTCCCCACCGATATCGACGTGTTGGCGGAGCCTGTCCTGCAGCCGACGTGCGAGTTCCTCGGCGGCGGGGACAGCCATCGGGGCCGTCGGGACGACAACGAATTCGTCGCCACCGAAGCGAGCGATGAACATCGACTCGTCAGCGTCTTCGCACAGCCGGTCGGCGAACACCCTGATGAACCAATCCCCTGCGGTGTGTCCCAGATAGTCGTTGATGACCTTCAACCGGTCCAGATCGACGAACAGCAGCGCCACCGGGCCGGGGCGGCCAGGTTGCAGGCGGGCGGTGAGGTGGGCCAGCAGTGCGCGACGGTTGTACACACCAGTGAGGTCGTCGTGCTCGGCCAGGTAGCGCAGCCGTTCCTCGGCGGCGATCCGGCCCTGCAGCTGGGCGAAGAGGCTGGTAATCGCCTCGAGGGCATTGAGTTCGGCACCCGTCCATTCGCGGTCGCCGAACTTGACGAATCCCAGCACGCCGGTGGTCAGGTCGCCGGAGATCAGGGGAGCTGCCGCCATGGATGTGGCGGGAATCCCACTGCCGTCCTCGACGCGGCGTTGATACTCCTCGGTGGCAGGCTCGGGCCGGAAGACCGCCGGCTTCTTCGCGTTCTCCGACACCGCGAAGACGGGGTCCGCATCTGCGAAATACACCACGGCCAGCGGGTCGGGGTCCGGCACGTCCGGGCGGGGCGGCCATTCCGTGACCAGTACCGACGCTCGCATCTCGTGGTCGTTGTGGCGCAAGAAGCTGACGTCGACGTCGAAGTACTCAACCAGGTTCGCGAGCACCTGTTGACTCACCTCGGTCGCGTTCGCGGCGGTCGCCGCCATGAGCTGGCTGGCCACCGATGTAACGAGCAGGTCGAGACTGACTGACAGGTCAACCTCCGAATGGGTGTTCACTACGTTGACGAGTGGACAGTATCGCCGCGGCGGCGGCTGCGCACGGACGTCGCCGGGGCGTTGAACAATCTGATCACCAGCACCAACGTTTCGTCACGCGGAGCATGGAACAGATTTCGGAATTCGGTATGCAGCCTTTCCAGAACGGTGGCGTGAGAAGGAGACAGTTCGGCGAGTTCGCGGTGCCGTTGAGCGTATAAGAAAACCGGCGAAATCGGCTGCAGAGCCACTCCTCGTTGCGCAGCCGTGACCCACACAGCTTCTGCCGCGGATCCGCCGCGGAAGTAGTCCACGAGCCTCTCGCCACGCACGCCGACCACACCGAGTGCCGAACTGGCCCGAAGGCGCCCACTGGTGTCGGCGCCCAGCGCCGCGCCCCCGCCGATGGCGGCGAGCTCGGCCATTACTTCAGGGCGGCGCAGAAGTTCGAGGAGAGCAAGCTCGCCGTCGCTCAATTCCAGACTGCGAACGTCGATGCCGGTGTCGGATGCAACTTCGTGACTCCAGCTCATCTCCGCCACCATGTCCGCGTGGAGATGCGGGGTGAGGTACCGGATCTGCTCTGCCTCGGCGAGAAGCGCGGCCGCCGCACCAATGTCGTCGGCGCCAGTCAGCAACCGGAGTTCGCCACCCTCACTCCGAGCCGCGGACTGCAGTGCGTCGATGGTCTCCGAGTCGATCGCTGAGGCGGTACCGCGATGGCGATTCGTCTCACGGGCGAGCATCGGTTGATACAGATCGGCCAGTCGGCGATCGTCCTTGCCCCCGTCCTTGCCCCCGTCAAGCTGGATCACGGCCTCCAGCGGTGAATGACCTTCCGTCGCAGTTAATTCGACAGCACCGAGAACACCATGGGCGGCCGCGGCCACGCGTGCGTTGAACGCCGCCGCACCGACCGCGACGGCGCTGCCCCGGAACGCCACATCCATCCCAGACGAGCGGGCCGTATCCAGCGAGATGGTGACGGAATCCGCGGCGGCGGTTATCCGCCACGGTTGGGCATTACCTCCTGACGGCGCTCGCTGCGCAGCCGCTGCCACCGCCCCCGCCGCGCCCCCGCGACGAGCCTCGGGCGTGTCGCGCGCGCCCGGCTCGAACCCGTCGCTGTCCACAGCCGGTTCGGCAAGGCTGTCGAGAGCGACGGCGACATCGATGCTCACCCGCCCGGACCTGAGGGGCTCGCCGAGCCCTATCCGGCGGACGGCTTCTGCAGTGGCCGCGCCACCCACTGCGACATCACCGGCAAGTTGCGGCCACGTCGAAATGCTGTGCCCGATCTCTATCAGCGAGGCCGCGCCTCGCGCAGTCAACTGCTTTGCTTCGATGACCCGGAGCACGTACGGAACCTTTTGTTCGCTCGTCAAGCCCGACAATGTCTTCGCGTCTATCGCGCCCAGCAGGCCGTGCAGCACGGGCCGCCCAGGCTGCAGGTCGAACCGCTCGACGTCCATGAGCCCACGGTCGCTGGTGGCCATCAGTACCGGCAAACCCCGCGCGCGGGCGGACTCGCGCACCAACACCTTCACATCGAGCGAATCACATTCCTCGACAACCACATCGAGACCGTCGAGGAAGTCATCGACGGTGTCTGGCGATACCGCTTCCTGCATCACCTCGACCGCCAGATAGGGGTCGAGTTCGGCAATTCTGCGCGCCGCGACGACCGCTTTGTTCACCCCGAGATCCAATACCGTCGCCGGTACGCGGTTGAGATTCGTCAGGTCGAGGGTGTCGAAGTCTGCGAGCCGCAGCTTGCCGCAAACGCCTTCAGCGGCAAGGGCGTGGGCGACCGTGTGGCCGACGCTCAACCCGACAACACCAACGCAGAGGGTGTCGAGGCGATCCTGCTCTTCGGCAGTGATCAAATGGCGGTTGCGGTCCAGCCGGACATGCCGGAATGCGCGGGGCCCCAGAACGCCGACGACCGTTCGCCGCCACGGGTAGAAGACCCACCTCGGCGGTTCGTCCAGCAGGTCCGCCTGCGGGGGCGGAGTGAGCCGCTCCAAACGGGACTTCTGTGCTGGCAAGCCGTCGACAAATTCGATTCCGGGCTCCGATCGAAGGTTCCGCAACACTGCGGCATCTTCGGCATCAGAGGAATCGAGCACATGTGCGCGGTACTGCGCAGGGGGAGTTGCGTGAGTCACGGCCGATTTCGGTGGAGCGGGTGGTGCGTGGGCTTGGGTTCAATGCAGGACCGCCGGTCGCCGCTCAGCTCACACTACGGTCCCGTCGAAACCCGTACCAAGTCGGCGGGCGCGAGAGTCGGCCCAAGTCAACGCCGAGCTCCGTGAGAAACCGGGTGCACGCCGAATTCTCTTCTGAGAGCAGTCCGTGAAGGATGTGGCCGGCATCGATCAGGTCGCCACCCCGTTGCTGAGCCTCATTGACGCTCGTAGCAAGCGCACGCTTCAGATGCGGTGAGTACGGCAGGTGGGCGGCGCGGGGAGACTTTTTCGGACCGATCACCGATTCGACGTGCTCACGCACATCCTCCGGCGATACCTGGCTGCCGTGCAGCATCGGTGACAACAACTGTGGGCAATCGTCGAGGAGCGCGATCAGCATGTGCTCGGTACCCACGTGGTCACTGTGGTGTGCGTAGGCCTGCAGGTGGGCGTCGGCGATGACCCGGCGGCCCAACTCCGTGAGATTCTCCGAGAATCGCCAGCGCTCGGGTCTGACGAACGGGACCACACGCTGGCAGTAATTGGGCAACTCCCCGTCGTCGTGTACGTCGGGTGCGGCGGGTGCGGCGGCCTGCCCGCGTTCGGGGGACCGCCGAGCTTGCGGAGCAAACCCTTCCGGTCCGTCAGAGACAGCGAGCGGCCGTCTGGACGGCCAGCGTCTTCCGATGTAGATACCAGCGGCGACGGCAACGACCGTCACGGCGAGAAGCACGAGAAGCGCATACGTCGTGTTGGGCACCGGCTAAGTGTAAAGGGGTAACAGTCTTTTGTCAGCACCTAATCGGACCAAAAGTATCTTACCTCCGGGTCAACAGTTTGCTAGTTAACGGATCTCGGCCTAAAAGACCAGCTAAATGGAATTTCGGCGCTGTGCAGGCAAAAAGTTGACAACTAGTCTTTGTTGGTTGCGGTTAGCTAACTCCCCTTGAACAAACCACTCATCGTTGATAGACACGCAGAACATACGATGGTTTAAAAACGCCGCAAAAGTTGGTACGTTCTGATTCGAAGCGACGAGGCCCTCAGGGCTCACCGTCGTGAAGCAGTGGGGATTCCCCAGCCGCAGGGAGAGATTCGATGACTGTTCTTTCGCTTCCGACCAGCACCTTCGACGGTCGTGTTGAACACGCCGCGCGATGGTGGGACGCCGAGGCTGAGTGCACACTTGTCGTGTCACAACCACATCTCGACCCGGAACTGTGGTCGGAGTACGGGCGCGGTGCCGAGCGCAGCTACCGAAGGCACGGCGTCGAGAGTGCGCTCGACGTCGACGCCGTCCGCAGCGGTGTGGACACGGCGATGTTCATGGCGGTCGTCGACAGGCACCGCACGGTTGTGGGCGGAGTGCGAGCCATCGGTCCGCTGCAATCGGCGGCAGACTCTCACGCCGTCATCGAATGGGCGGGTCAGCCCGGTGAGCAAGCCGTTGCCAAGTTGGTCTCCGACCGGGTGCCGTACGGCGTACTCGAGATGAAATCGGCTTGGGTCGCTGAGGACGCACCTCACACCAGTGAGATCGCAGAAGCTTTGGCGCGCAGTGGTTTTCACATGATGGCCATGCTCGGTCTCCAATTCTGCATGGCCACCGCAGCCGCATACGTGCTCAATCGCTGGCGTTCCTCAGGCGGGGTCGTCGCGCCGATTGCCGCCGCGCCATATCCCGACCATCGCTACCAGACAAAGATGATGTGGTGGGACCGGTGTAATTTCATCCGGTACGCCGCACCTAAACAGGCAGCCAAAATCATCACCGAGATCGCAGATCTTCCGACGGCTGATAGCCGCTCGCTGGCTTTTCGGTGAATGCCACGCTCGGGAGCACACATTTGAGCGACCGCGACACGCCCCAGAGCGAGCACGTCGCCGCACAAGTCGGCGATAATCAGCGGATGGAGCGGCGGAGCACTGCCCACACCGGCCTCGCGCCAATCGAGTTGCTGCGGGCGCTGCCGGCGCTGGTAGTTCTGCAGCGCTTACCCGTGGCCACATTGGCAATCGCTGAAGACGGCGCGATTGTGTTCGCCAACGAGGCCTGCGAGGAAATGCTTGGATACGGCGACGGCGAACTCGCGCAGCTCCGATTCCGCGAGATATTCCACACGATGCCTGCCGATGAACCTGTGGTCAAGACACTGCGGGCGCACGCCGATCGGGTGGTCGAACTGGCCCACCGGGACGGCTCGATTGTCCGCGCACGCATGAGCAAGTCAGCCCTGATGCGCGGCGACGACCCGGTCCTGCTTGCCGCGTTCCATGATCTGACCGAGCAACTCTGGACCGAGGAACTCTGACCATCCGCCTCGGCTAAATGGTCAGTGCGGGCTGGCGATGCCTCATCGACTCGCGAGCGAGGTACTCCAGGAAGTACGGCAGCGACGCCTCGGCGGCGACGGCCGGCAGCACTACCTGCCACAGCCTGGTCAGCCGGTCGGTGAGATCGCTGCCCGCCGACACCGGCGTCGAGATCAACTCGGCGCCGAGCAGGGTCGTGATCACCAGTTCGGCGACAACCTCGGATTCGATGTCCTCCCGCAGATCGCCCTGCTCTTGCGCCATGCGCGCCTTGGTGCCCATCGCGGTGTGCCAACTGCTGTACGCCCGGGACGCCGCGTCGGCGAAATCGCCCATCGTGCGGGCCAACTGGATGCCGGTGCGGGCAAGCTTGTCGGTGTGAAGGAGGTCCGACACCACGAAGACCCCGTGAATCAAGCTCTCCAAAGCTGGGGCGGGCGATGTGGAAACGGTGTCGAACGCGGCCAGAACAGTCGCGGCACCTTCGTCGATGATCGCGCAGGCCAGCGATTCCTTGGAGTCAAAGTGGTAGTACAGCGCGCCTTTAGTCTTCTCGACGCGATCGATGATTTCACCGAGGCCGCTTGCGGCGTATCCACGCTCGTTGAACAGGTCCACCGCGGCGTCGATGATTTTCCTCCGGGTGGCCTCGGATCTGGCCTGCCGCGCCACCGCCTGCATACCTCCAGGACTCTGCTGTGGCCGGCACTCGCTCGCCGGCTTTCACAGCCTAACAGTGACGCCCTCCGCTGCGGCTGAGCGCAGAGCCGTGTTGAGCACTTAGGCGGGATCGAATCCCGACAGCGGCTTCGTCCCGGCGGCCAGAGTCGTCCGCCGCTTGATGAACTGGGTCATGTATCCGATCTGCTCGCTCGACACCAGGCTCGGTAACAGCAACAACAGCGCCTGTTCGAGGTCGCCGAAGTACTTGTGTGGATCGCCCAACTCACTGGTCTGCCGCATGCCCATGTACAGCGACACCAAGAGCCGCGATGCGGCGTCGGGGCTGATCTGGTCCATCACGTCGCCCTCGTCGATTGCGCGCCGCAGGATCAGGGCAAAGCCCTCCAGCCATTGATTCAGCAACTTGGCCTTCATCACGCCGGCGCGCCCGATCTCTTCGAGCAGGTTCATGCCAGCACGTGACATCTCGTCGCTGATGTCCTGGACGGCGATCAGGTACCACAGGTCAACGACGGTCTCGAAACCCGACAACCGGCGCCCGAACACTTCGTTCGCGGCCCGCTTGCCCAGCTCGCTCTGCTCGTCGATGATCGCCGTCGCCAGCGCGTGCTTTGACCGGAAATGAAAGTACATCGCGCCCTTGGTAACTCGCGCTTCGGCGAGAATGTCGTCAAGGCTGACCTGGCTATAGGGCCGGTGGGCGAACTGGTGCGCAGCGGCGGCGAGGATCTGCTGCCGCGTCACATCGGCTCGTCTCTCGCTGGGCTCTATCACGGCGACTTCGGCATCCTTGGTGGGCGCGACGGTAACGACAACCGACGGGGCGAGATTCCTGACGTCGCTGATTGTCCCATGCGCGGTCGCGTCGCGAGGTAAGAACGCTCTCGGCGTGGCACGCGATCACCTGCCGGTGCGATTCAGAGGTTGCCGGTGACGACCTGGTAGCTGCCCCGCCCGCTCGTCACCGCACGGCTGAGCTCTCGAAGTTTCCTGCCGAATGCCATCGCACCCATCAGCAGCACGCTGTCGCGATGAAGATTTCCGTAATGGATGATCAGCGTCGCGCGGAAGGCATCCGGCGGGCATGGAAGCGTGGCGTGGTAGGAGCGATAGCCCCAGAACAGATACGCGTTGCCAGGTTTGAGATCGACAACCTCGACGCGGTGCCTCCGGGCTGCTCTGCGGATGAAGCGTCGACGGCTCAGGTCGTTCTGAGCTGCAAGCTTTTCCAGCACATTGGTGATGACGGAGCGTCGATAGGGTCTGCGATTCGGGCACAGGATCAATTCACCGCGTTGGCCGGCTTCGGCTGCGGGCATCACGATCGGGATGACCATGCTCACCACCGAACCGTCATAGTGAAAGCCAGGCGGTTTGCGGCGAGGGGCGGGACCGTTGACCAATCGCAGATCTGCCTGGAAGCCGGCGTCGGCATTCTGAGCCACCCCGGCGGCCGTCACCACCGATTGCAGGAACGGACGCAACCTCTTGTCGCCTACGAGCGGATCCGCGAATGTGTCGTGGACTCCGTCGGCGATTCGCTCTACCAGCAACTCGTGAGCATCGCCCATCGGGAATTGCGCCGCGATCGCAGCGCGCGCGTCCGCAAGCCACTCGTCAGTTACCACGCCGCGTAGGCACGCCACCCCTGACGAGTCGATTTCCGGCGCCACGTCGACACCCCGGGCCTGGAACCTGCCCGAGAACCCAGCCGGCGCCGCACACGCCGCCGAGCAGGCAGTTTCGTCCAAGTCCATGAGCGGACTGAGCAGTGGCATCCTCGACATCCTCACCGATAGTGGATACCGAAAGTATGCTAGCAGCAGCAAATCATTCGCACAATTACTAACTGCGCCACATACACAACTGATCGTACGGGTTATCAGCTAATTCCAAGGTCCAGGGACGGCTGATAGCCGAATGCAGACCATGCGCCTTTTAGCGATCCGGGGCTAGGCGACAGCGCAGGCCGGTGCTGCCCGCACATCTGCGGGTCGGAAGCTGGCTGGCGTCGACCACTTGGTTTGCGGTTGCGTGCTCGATGGTCAGCGTGACGAGGAGCGCCGGTACACCACCGCGCGACCACCGTCGGCTGGTGCGGACGCCACGCCGCGCGAGTGCACACGCTCGCCGGGGGCGTAGGTAGTGGCGAACTCGAATTCCCGAAGCAGCGTGCGCAGGACCACGTTCAGTTCCATGTTCGCGAACGCCGCACCGACGCAACGACGAATCCCACCTCCGAACGGGATCCAGGTGTGCGTGTCGGGCGTCGACCCGACGAACCGGTCGGGATCGAACGCTGTCGCGTTCGCAAAGTTCCGCTCCGAGGAGTGCGCGAGCGAGATCGCGACGACGATCACGTGACCTTCCGGAATCACCCACTGCCCTAACTGGATTCGGCTGCGAGTCATCCGAAGCGTGGCATCGACGACGGGGCGCGTGCGCTGCACTTCCCAGATCGTCGCCTGCCGCAACTCCGATCCGCCCGCGTCGACTTCGTCGACCAGCCTGGCCAACAGCCGCGGGTGTCTGCGCAGCCGCTCGACGGTCCAGGCCAGCGTGGTCGCGGTGGTCTCATGACCGGCCGCGAGCAGCGTCAGGAGCTCGTCGGCAACGTGGCCGTCCGAGATCGGATCACCGCTTTCGAATCTCGCCTGCAGAAGCATCGACAGCACGTCGGTGCGCTCGTCGATGGCGGGATCGCGGCGCGCGTCGGCGATCAGACCGTCGACGATCCGGTCGTAACGCCGGCGGTACTCGAGGAAACGACCCCACGGGCTCCAGCGGCCGAAGTCGCGCCGGGCGAACGGCGGCAGCACGGCCATTTTCGAGCCGAGCGTGACCGCAGGCGGCAGCAGCGCGCGCAGCTCGTCGAGTGCGCCGCCGTCTGCGCCGAACACGGCCCGCAATATCGCGTTCACCGTGATCCGCATCATCGGTTGCAGCGTCTCGAACTCAACACCCTCGGGCCAGGTGGCGGTCTCCTGCAACACCTCTTCCTCGACGATGCGCTCATAACCCTGCATCCGTTTGCCGTGGAAGGGCGGTACGAGGAGTTTGCGACGCTGGCGGTGCTCGTCGCCGTCGAGGCTGAACGTGGATCCGGGGCCCAGGATGACTCCTAGGCTCGACGCTCTGCCGACGAGCTCGCTGTGGGTGGTGAACAGGTCCTTGACGGTCGCCGGATCGCTGATCACCACGGTTTGGCCGAAGATCGGCAGGTTCAGCGTGAACGCGGGCCCGTACCTTTTCCGCAGTGCGGCGAGGCCGCGGCCGCGTGGGCCGAGGAACGCGACGGCCGCGAGGATCTTGGGAATCCGAGCCGGCGGCGGTAGCCGCACCGGATCGGTGGTGGCTGCACCCATGCCGTCCCCTCGTCCGTCGCGCATTCGTCGATGACAGCGCTGCGCGTGATACTCCAAAGTACAGGGGCCGGTACGGCCGGGTACCGCATTGGACGGTCCTCGTCGCGGGGTTCGGCAGATCCCTGGAGAGCGAGTGCGAAATCCTTGCGGGCACTTCGGAAACAGCCAAGGTTGATCAAGATCCTGCCAAGCAGGACTAAACCCGCTCAGCGGCGCTGTTCCTCATTCCGGATCGGCAAGACGTAAGAGGGAGAAGGAAAGTGAAGAAGTTTTCGTTCACAACGCTCGCTGCAGCCGGGTTGGCTGCCGCCGCCGTCGGATTGGCCACCCCGGCGGGCGCCGCGCCCACAGGCTCGGGCTCTGCACAGGACACGATCAATCAACTACAAGCCAACGGCTACCGGGTGATTCTGAACAAGCTGAGCGACGCTCCGCTGGACCAGGCGAAGGTCATCTCAGTTCGGCCGGGGCGCGAGATCACGCGCCCCGTCACAGATTCCGGCGGGGATCTGCGCAACGAGGTTCTGTACACCACCGTGTACGTAGACGTGAAGTAGCAAGGCAGACAACGGGAAGGGGCGTCCGTCAGGGCGCCCCTTCTTCGTTGCCCGCTGGACCCAAGAACACGTCGGCCGCGAGCATCGATGCCGAGATCGCCGCCGGAAATCCGCCGTAGAACGCGACGTGCGTGATGAGAGCCGAGATCTCATCCTGCGTGACGCCGTTGTCCACCGCACGCCGCAGATGTGCAGGCAACTCCTCGGGGCGGTAGAGGACGATCAGCGCGGCCAGAGTGGCGATGCTGCGGTCCCGGGGACTGAGGCGTTCGTCGGCCCATACGTCCGAGTACAGAGGTTCGTTGACCAGCGCGGTGAGCTCCGGCGTGAATCGGCGCGCCGCCTCGCGTGGTGAGGAGGAATATTCCGTCATGGGGACAGGCTAGGGCCGTCACGCCGGGGACGGCCGTCGGTGCCGAGACGGGAGTTTTCTTGTAGCGTCAAGCAGGCCGTTCGACCTCGTTCGGGACAGTAGGGATCAGCACAGACTTTGCGTCACAACCGTCTTCCCGCACGCGAGCAGATGTGTCGTATATCGACACTGCTCGCGACTCTCGTGCTGCTTCTAGCTACGTCGGACCTGCGGGTCTGGCCGGCTGACCAATCACAAGTAGTCCACGGGCCGTATGCGTCGTTGCTCGCGAGTTCGACTGATCTCGGTCCCGCGCAGTCGAATCAGGTGCAAATGACCGTCGCCTTGCGCGGCGCCCGCCGGCCCGACGGGTTGTCCGACTGGGCGCGGAACAACGGACTGTCAGTGCGCTGGCGACCAGGTGACGACTGGGCGATCCTTCAGGGCCCACCGGCAAAGGTCGCCGACTCGTTCGGGGTAGTCGTTCACGACTACCGCGGGAAGCGGGGTCAGGTCTTCTACGCCTCGCCCGAGCAGCCGTCGATCCCGCCAATGCTGCGAGGTGAGATCAGCGAACTCGGCAGAATTCTCGGCTACACCCCACATCATCTCGCTCACCCCCACCTCCCCCGGCAGACAGAGCCGCGGCGCACGGGACTGACCCCGTCCGAACTTCTGTCGGCGTACAACGCCGGACCTCTTGCGGCGGCAGGGTTTACCGGCAAGGGCACCACGATCGTCTTCTTCGAGTTCGACGGTTTCGATCAGGCCGACCTCGACTCCTTCGCTGATCTGTCCAAATTGCCGGACTTCCGGCCGATCGTCGTCGGCGGGCAGCCCGACAAACCGAGCGGTGAGACGGTGATGGACCTCGAGGTCGCCCATGCGATCGCTCCCGACGCCCGTCTCGTGGTGGTCAACGCCGTTCCCACGCTGCAGGGCGACGGCAACTTCGAGAAGATCGCCCGCATGTTCGAGGACACCGATCGCCAGTTCCCGGGCGCAATTTGGAGCCTCTCGATCGGATGGGCCTGCGACAAACTTCTGACCGCCGCCGATCTGGCCCCGATCCGGCCGGCGCTGGCGACCGCACAATCGCACGGCACCACCGCTTTCACGGCCAGCGGAGACAACGCCGGTCTGCAATGCAAAGGCGGCGAGGACTGGTCCTCACCCCCGGGGCAGTCCGATGTC
This sequence comes from Mycobacterium sp., assembly GCA_032159965.1. Taxonomy (GTDB): domain Bacteria; phylum Actinomycetota; class Actinomycetes; order Mycobacteriales; family Mycobacteriaceae; genus Mycobacterium. The sequence continues at coordinate 2,292 of JAVHWG010000219.1, read as the reverse complement.
GGGCTCGACGCCATCTCGTCGTTGCCCGAGATGACCGCGGTCGGAGGCACCGCCTTGTCGATCGACGATCGCGGGCAGTGGATCGCCGAGCAGGCCTGGTTCAACTCGCCGTTGTCCACCGGGAGTAGCGGCGGAGTGTCGGCGCTCTTCCCGCGACCCGCGTGGCAGCACGGCGTCTCGACGCCGCGCGACTCGTCGCACCGGATGCATCGGCTCTCCCCCGACATCGCCGCGGCGGCTGACCCCCTCACCGGCGCGCGGATCGTGTTCAACCAGAAGGTCCTGCTCGGGGGTGGCACGTCGCAGGCCGCACCAATATGGGCCGGGCTGACCGCGATAATGAATCAGTTCCTGATCGCATCGGGCGGCCAGGCTGTCGGGGCGCTGAACCCGGTGTTGTACAAGATCCACTCGGGGGCACCGCGACCGGCGTTTCGAACAATCAGCCTCGGCGCCAACGCGGTGGACACCGCGGTCCCCGGCTACGACGTCATCACCGGACTCGGTTCGCCGAACTTACAGAATCTTGCCCTCAATATTCTTGAGATACAACGGGAATCGTTATGACCTCACCTGACGAAGTCCCGACTATGGCGTGCACCGTCTGCGCGGCCGATGTCCCCGCGGGGGCGTTCTGCGGTTACTGCGGATCACGCCAGGCCCCGCGCCGCGGGGACGGCCCGCCGTGGCTGCGGCTGCGGTCTTTCGGGTCCGCACCGAACGAGTCCGTGTTGCTGCCGTCGGTGGCGAGCTCACTGTTTCCGCATCTCGGCCACAGCTCCCGGCGACCGTTCCGGGTGGGCATCATCCTCTTGGTCGTCGCGCTTGTCCTGTTCGCGGTGCTGCGGTGGCAGGCGCCTCTCGTCGCTGTCGGCACGCTCGGTCTGCCTCTGCTGTTCCTGCTGTACCTGCATGAGTCCGGCGCTTATCTGCACATTTCGCCCCGCGCGCTACTGCTGATCGCGATGGTGTCGATCGGGTTTGGCGTTGGATGGGCGTGGTTCACCGGCGCAATGATCGCGGACAGCTACGACACGGCGTTCGGTGCGACTATGGATTCCAAACAGATGCTGCGGGAGGGACTGGTCATTCCGGTCGCCGGCGCACTTCTCGGGCTCGTGCCGACGGCGGTTGCGCGGTGGGCAGGCCTTGGAACGCGAGAAGCGTTGGACGGGTTCGTGATCGGCGCTCTGGCCGCGACGACGTTTACCGCGGCCGCCACGCTGACCCGCCTGGCGCCGCAGTTCCAGACCGGGCTTGCCAGCGAACTTCCGATTTCGGTGCTCATCAGCGGCGCCCTGATCCGGGGTCTGGTGATGTCTCTGATCACCGCTTCCGCAGGCGGCATGGTCGGCGCGGCCTTGTGGTTCACCAAACCCGATCCTGCACACCAACACCCGGGCCAAGTGCTGGCCCGGCCTCTGCCTGCACTGGGAGTCGTGGTGATCGCGGCCGCGGCGCTGGGTCTGATCGATGCGTCTCCGGCATCGGAGGGCTGGGAGTTGGTGGTGTACATCGGCGTCGCGGTGGCGATGCTGATTTGTCTGCGGGTCGTGCTGCACATGGCGCTGCTGCGTGAAGCTCACGACTCCAGCACACTCGAGCCGATTCTGTGCGATAACTGCGGGCACGTGGTGCCCGACATGGCGTTCTGCCCGGCCTGCGGGGTGGCCACCCAGTCGTCGTCGCGATCGTCGCGAAGCGCCCGCCGCCAGAATCGGCCGGTGCGAATCGACACCACACCGGAGGACGAGTGACCGCGACGGCCGAACGCGTCGTCTCCCCCGGATACGCACTACCCGGTGAGTCGTATGCCGTAGAGCCGGTCAGCCGGACCTCGCACCGCAAACTGCTGTTCCGGCTGGGCGCAGGCGCGGCGATTCTGAGCGTCGCGGTCGTCGTCGTCTTCTCCGTCCTGACGCCGGCCACACCGCGATACGTCTGCCCACCCGACTGCGGTCAGCCACCGCTTGGCCAGCCGGTGGAACGACTGCCCCGCTTCACGCCCGGAAACGGGGCGTTCTCGGTGGCGTACCCGGGCCAGGGCACGGCGTACGAAGTCACCATGCGTGACGACGGTGTGACGGCGAAGTACACCGCCGGCGACGGCGGCACCCTGCAATTGTTCAGTCAACCCGCCAAGGGCCGTGGGCCGAAGGACGTCGTCAAGGCACTGTTGGCGGAGAATTATCCCGACACGGTCAAGGACTACGAGATCCCGAACGCGATGGTCGGATACCAGCTCGGATACGGCGAAGTCGACGACGTGTACCCGCAAGACGGGTCCGGGAA
>JAVHWG010000213.1:0-2546 GCA_032159965.1 Mycobacterium sp. | reverse complement strand
CCAAGCTGACGTCATGGCCCAACTAGCGAAAAATGAACGACCCACAACCCGTAGTAGCGAGCGCAACGTACCGGCACGTTGGGATCCGCTCGCCGAGTTCGAGCGAATGGTTTCGCAGCTGACCCGTTTCCCGGACAGCTGGGAAGACCTCGCCTCGGCCCGCGCCGACGGGTTCATCCCTCTGGCCGACGTGGAGGAGACCGACGACGCGTACATGCTGGAGATCGAACTGTCCGGTGTCGACAAGAAGGACATCGACATCTCCAGCACTGGACGCCGCCTGACGATCACCGGTGAACGCAAGGAGAAGGAGCGCACCGGCGTATTGCGCCGCCGCACTCGCAGCGTCGGCCGGTTCGTATACGACATCCAGCTGCCCGGCGAGATCGACGACAAGAACATCTCCGCGACCCTGCGCGATGGCGTGTTGACCGTTCGTGTGCCCAAGGCGACGAACGAGCAAGCACGTCACATCGAAGTGAAGTAACGCCGAATCACCGCGCGTGGCCGGGTCCGTTTCCGACCCGTGACGGTCTCATGCGCTCCGTGTGGTGATCAGCGCGCAGATCGGAGAGAGGTGAAACACGGCGCGCACCATGTCCGGGCTGACCTCCGATACCGGTACGGGCAGGTCGGCGCCGATCCGCACCTCCGAGCACATTGATCGCCCGGCGCCCTGCGCTCCAACGCCCAGCAGCGGGCCAGCATCGAACTCAATGTCGTGGCGCAGTACATCAACACCATCGATGGTGACGCGCTGCTGCAACTGGAGGCGACCCGGCGCCTCGCCGTGGCGACCGAGCGAGACACCTTCGCGAACCGACACCGTTGCCGAGCCCGCAGCACTCAGATGCATTGCCGTGCGATGCTGGCTACGACACACGCTCACGATCGGCTCGGGCGCCCAGTCCAACGTCGCCCGCTCGTGCACCACAAGCTCAACCTCCAACAGTGAAGGCTCGCCCGTCGGCCCGGGCTGCGCCATAGTCGCTGCGACCGACCGCACCATCACATGGGCGCCTGGCCCCAGTTCCAAGCGGAAGCGCAGCTGATCGCCGCCGAGCGGCCCTGCGGCGCCGTTGACCAGCAGCAGGCTCAGCTCTCGCCCGGGCGTGTCGGCCACACGCACCAGCAGCGGCACCTCGCACTGCATCCGGCGGGCCACCGTGTTGCCACGTGCATCGAGGCCCACCTCAATCGTGGTGCTGGCGCGCATGTTGGTGAACTACGCGCTCGCGGTATCGCGCCAGGCCATCAGCTGAACGCGCACCCAGTCGGCAACCACCGCGGCTCCGCCAGGCTCGGCCAGCGACGTGAACGCGATCGGAAGATCGCCACGTCGAGCTTTCGCGTCGCGGTCCATCACTGCCAGATCGGCGTGCACCAAGGGGGCCAGGTCGGTCTTGTTGATCACCAGCAGGTCGGCTGTTGTCACGCCCGGGCCACCCTTGCGCGGCACCTTGTCACCACCGGCCACATCAATCACAAAGATCTGTCGGTCCACCAATGCGCGGCTGAAGATCGCTGTCAGGTTGTCGCCGCCACTCTCGAGAAGGGTCAACCCAACTGGTGCGTTGGCAGCTTCCAGCTGCTCGACAGCATCGAGGTTGGCGGAGATGTCGTCGCGGATTGCGGTGTGCGGGCAGGCGCCGGTTTCGACGGCGGCGATCCGATGGTCGTCGAGAACCGCCATGCGCCGCAGCGCTTCGGCATCCTCGGTCGTGAAGATGTCGTTCGTGACCACCACAATGCTGACGGAGTCGGCAAGCAGTCGACACAGCGCTGCAACAAGCGCTGTCTTGCCGCTGCCCACCGGGCCGCCGATACCGATGCGCAGCGGACGTGCGCCGGGCGGGCCGGACGCCCACAGCGTGTCGTCGGGCAGGCCGTCGTGATGCCCGTGCGTGTGGCCGTCTCCCGGATGGTGAGGCTGGCCGGGGTTGTGATCAGGAGGCAAAGAGCCTCACCTCCCAGGTGGCGTGATGTTCGGCGAGTACGTCGGCCAACATGCTGTTGGTGGCAGGCAGCGCCGCCGGCTCTAGAGATGCTGCTTGCTCCGCGGCCACGGATGCCAACGCATCCAGCCGAGGCCCCAGCCGCGCCGCGATCGCGTGCACCTCAAATGGGTCGAGACCCAGCAGGCGGACCGCGCCGGTCGTGACCGCACCGACCAGATGGTGCAGTGAGCACAGCGCCGCGTCGAACGGCGTCAGGCCAGCGGTCCCAGCCACCACGCCGAGCGCGACCGGTTGCATCGGCCCATCGGGGTGAAGCGCGCGTAGCGCCGCGTACTTGGCACCGGGCCACGCACGCTCGGCAGGGCGCAGGAGCTGACGGCCGAGGGTGCGGCTGACTGCACGCAGACGCGGTGACGGCGTGCGAATGGCCAGCTGGTGGTCCAACTCGCGTAGGTCGCTGGCGCCATTGGCGGTGGCGGCAGCAGCAAACGCTGCGTCCACGGGTGCAGTGGTGAGCAGCCGACCGTCGAGGAAGTCGGCGAGGTCGGCCACATTGCGCACATCGCCGCGGGCATAGCTGGCCTCGAT
>JAVHWG010000173.1:0-2508 GCA_032159965.1 Mycobacterium sp. | reverse complement strand
GAGATGGTCGAGCTGTCCACCCATCCGACCTTCGACGGCGACGGCCTGTTCCCGCACCACGTCGACCTCCGGACGTTCGTGCATCTGCGCGCCGGGCCGGACGGCTCGACGTCCGCACTGGTCGTGCCCACGGCATTGACCCGCGTCGCCAGCCGGGGCTCGCGAATCGTCAACTCGTCCTCCGGCGGCGGCAGCAAGGACACTTGGATCCTGACGATCTGAGTCTCATCGGTGCATCGCCGGGTCTCTGCCGTGCCACGATGGAGTCATGGCCGACGACGACATGAGTTCCGAGCGCGACTTCCACTCGAGCCGGCGTAGGTAAACCGATTAGCCACAACCTCGACGCGGCCGTGGCTGGCGTCGGCATGCAAACCGCATACCAGCCCATCGTGTCGCTGCCCGACGGGGCGGTCGTCGGCTTCGAAGCCCTCAGCCGCTGGCCCAGCTTGAACATGCCCGACCCGCGAACCGTTTTCGACCACGCGGCTGCCACGCACAAACTCGACGCCCTCGACCAACTCTGCATCGAGTCCGCGATCGACGGCGCGCTCAGCGGGCAGCAGCCCCGCGGCACCATGCTGCTGGTCAACTCCGAACCCGAGAGCGCGTACGTCAGGCCCACCAGGAATTCCACCGTCGCCCGTGGGCACGACGAGCTCCAGCTCGTGTACGAGCTGACCGAGCGCGGCCTGCTCGCCCATCCCCATGCGCTGCTGCAGAAGGTCGCCGCGGCCCGAGCGGACGGCTTCGCCATTGCGCTGGATGACGTTGGCGCACATCCTGATTCGCTCGCTCTGCTCGACGTCGTCTGCCCCGACGTCGTCAAGCTCGATATCGACCTGATCCAGGCGGAACCCCGAATCGGCGAAGCCCGCACATTCGCCGCCGTACTCGCGCACCACGAGCGGACCGGAGCAGCCATCCTCGCGGAGGGCATCGAGACCAACGAACACCTCGAGCACGCTGTGGCGCTGGGCGCCACGCTCGGGCAGGGGTACCTGTTCGGCGACGCCGGTCCGATCGATCGGCACGTCGCCGGCACGTCGCCGCTGCCGGCCAAGAGCGCCGACTCTGCGCCAACGATGGCCCCGTCGCCGTTCGATCTCGTCACCGAACAGTCGAGCCTGCGCACCGCCCGCAAGCCGATTCTCACGGCATTCACCCGTCACATCGAAAGCCAAGCCCGCCACGCCGCCGACCCGCCGATGGTGCTGACAGCGCTGCAGAAGGCCGAGTACTTCACCGCGGGCACCCGCCGCCACTACGACGAGATCGCCGAAACATCGCCGCTGGTCGGGATTTTCGGGCAAGACCTGCCGGCAAACCTCGGGGCGCGCATCCGCGGTGTGGCGCTCGACCCGTCGGACCCGTTGTGCGCCGAATGGACCGTTGTCGTTCTGGGCCCCCACACTGCTGCCGCGCTGCTGGGCCGCGAACGCATCGACAACGACAGTGCAGCCGATGACGACCGGCGGTTCGACTTCGTCGTCACCTACGACAGGTCGCTGGTCACCATGGCTGCGAGGAACCTTCTGGACCGCATGTACTGACGCGCAGCCCCAGACCAGCCCCAAGACCTAGGTCCGAGCCCGAGCCCGTCGCACCGCCTCTTCGACGAATCGTTCCGCGACGAGGTGCAGCTTCACGTTGTCTTCCTGGCTCATCCGCGTCAGCCGGTCGAATGCCTCTGTCGCGGTGATACCGGAACGGCTGCGGATGATGCCGATCGCCTGGTCGATCACCGCCCGGCTCACCAGCGCGCGTTGCAGCCGCTCGGTCCGCTCGCGCGTGCCGGCCAGCAGTTGGGCGTGGTACACCGACACCGCCGCGGGCCCGGCAAACTGGGAACCCAGCTGCACGGCGTGCTCGGCGAACGCGTCCCGGCTGTGTGCGTACGAATTGATCGCCCCGATCACCTCTTCGCCGACGACCAGCGGCAAAGCCAAGACCGAATGCACGCCCATCCGGGCCACCCGGCCGCCGAAACGCGGCCAGCGCGAGTCACTACCCAGCGATCCGCTGACCGCCGGCCGCCCGGTTTCCATGGCCGTGATGCACGGTCCTTCGTTGATCTCCTGGTGCTGCAGCCGGTCGATCTCCTGCACGAACTCGGTGGTGACCGCCCATCCGTGGACGTGCGAGGACTCGATCAGCGTCACGCCTGCGCCGTCCGCTCCCGGGATCGCGCGGACGGCGAATTCCGCTACGTCCCTCAGGATTTCGATCACTTCTCGCGCGCCCGCCACAATTCCCGCGACCCCTTTGAGGCCGGCGAACAGATCGAACTCGTCGGCGTCCACCTGGGCTTTGGACAGCTCCGGCTGCGGCGGTGGTGTGCGGCCAGGCTGGGTGTCGTATTTAGTCATCGACCACCCAATTTACTCCGCTGGTCAACCAACGGTTCAGTTCACCAGCGAAAGCGCATGCCCGCGGCGCAGCTTTCCCGACGGCGTCTTGGGGATCATCCCGGGCTGCAGGACGACCACGTTGCGTGGACGCATGTCT
>JAVHWG010000102.1:0-6321 GCA_032159965.1 Mycobacterium sp. | reverse complement strand
CCCGCCGGCGGCGCCGCCGCCGGCACCGCATGAGCCGTTCACGGCGGGCTGGATGGCGATCGCCGTCGCTGCAACGGTGCCGCTGCTGTCGGCAGCACCCCGCGCAGTCACGCAGACGCCGGTCTTGAGTGCGGCGCTAGTGGCCTTTGCATCTTTCGTGTACGTCGTCGCGCTCGATGTCGTCACCGTGACCGGTGTCGTCGTCGGCGCTGCACTGGGAGTCGTCGTGGCCTGCCCGCGCGTGAACTGAACGCTGTCACCGGTGAAGCCGGTCGACGTCACCGCGGTGATCTTCCCGAACGTCCCGCCGAACCCGCGGCCGCCACCGGGTGCGCCGGACGGCCTCACGCCACCGCCGGCACCGCCGCCAGCACCGCCACCGGCACCACCGGCACCGCCACCGCCGCCGCGGAGGCCGCCGCCGAACCCGCCGGCCCCGCCGGCAGCGCCGCCTGCACACGCCCCGTCAACGGGGGCACTCAGGACGACAGTCGTTGCTGCCACTTCTGTGGGCGGCGCGGTCTGCGCGGGTGCCGTCGTACCCGGGGCCGCTGGGGCGCTGCGAACGACGGCGCACATGCCGACTGCCACATCGGCCGCAGAACCCGGCACCGTCTGCGTCAGTACCGTCGACGCTGCGTACGTGACAGCGGTCTGGCTCGTCGCACTTTGCACTTGCAGTGTGTTGCCGCTGATGGCCGCGACGAGGCCGGAGACCCCGGGTGCGGCTTGCGGCCGTCCAGCGCCCGACGGGCTGGTTGCCGGTGCTGTCGCGGCCGGCGTCGTCGGCGCTGCAGCCGGGGCGGCATTGCCGCCACAGGCGGAGACCGCGAGGACCGATAGAAGCGCTAAGGACATAAGGGTTTTTGCCATGGAAATGGTCCTCTACTCGTTGCGGAGTGCGTCGATGGGGGCGAGACGCGCTGCGCGACCCGCTGGGTAAACGCCGGCGGTGATGCCGATGACAAGGGCGACGCCGACGGCGCCGGCCGCAATGCTGGGTGAAATCGTGACGGGCTGGTTGAGCAGATGCGGCAGGACCGCGGCGCCTAGGAACGCAAGCCCGACACCGAGAACGCCACCGGTCGCGCCGAGCGATGACGCCTCGACGAGGAACTGCCGCCGGATTGCCGCCGGTGTCGCCCCCAGCGCCTTGCGAAGGCCGATCTCGCGGATGCGTTCGGTGACGGAGACCAGCATGATGTTCATCACGCCGATGCCGCCGACGAGAAGGCTGATCGCCGCGACGCCGGCCAGGAGAATGGTCAGCGTGCGGTCCGTAGACGTCGCCGTGTTGACCAGGGACTGCTGGCTGGACAGGGTGAAGTCAGCCGTCGTTGCCGTGACGTTGTGTCGCGACAACAGGAGTGCATAGGCCTCTTGGTACGCGGCGGTGAGAGTGTCCTTGCTCGAGCCCTCGATGTAGATGCTCGAGACCGACGAACGCGTCGTGCTTCCGGTCACTCGTGCCGCGAATGTGGTCTGCGGCACGATGATCTGGTCGTCCTCATTGGCCGCCGTCGTGGCACCGAGGGAGTCCATCACGCCGATGACGGTGAACGTCGAGCCGTTGATCGTGACGGTCTGGCCAACGGCGCTGCCGCCGCCGAACAACTGCGCCACGGTCTCGCTGCCGAGCACCGCGACCGCTCGGCCCTGGTCGAGGTCGTCCTGGGTGATGAAGCGCCCTGACGACAGAGTCCGGGCGCGAACCTGCGCCCACGAAGGCGTGGTCCCCACGATGTTCGTCGTCCAGTTGGTCGAGCCGGCCACCACGGACTGCGAACTGGTCGATGTTGCGGCAACCGCCGCGATGTCGGGCGCAACGCTGGGGGTGGACAGGGCGGCCGCGTCGGCGATGGTGAGCGTCGACGTCGTGCCCCGGCCACCGCGGATGCCCGTCGTACTCGTCGCTGATCCTGGTGTGACGATGAGCAGATTGCTGCCGAGCTTACTGATTTCGGCACTGACCTGAGCCTGCGCTCCCTGCCCGAGTCCAACGGTCAGAATGACCGCCGCGATCCCGATGAGGATGCCGAGCATGGTGAGCATCGAACGCATCCGGTGCGTACGCATCGCCTCGAGGGCGGTACGGAAAGTTTCACTGAATGTCATGCCGCACCTGACAATTCTTCGACGAGACCGTCGCGTATGCGAACCGTGCGCTGCGCCTTCTCGGCCACGTCCGACTCGTGCGTGATGAGCATGATGGTGCGACCGGCCTCGCTCAGTTCGGCCAGCAAGGTGAGCACGTCGGCCGTGGATCGCGAGTCGAGGTTGCCCGTGGGTTCGTCGGCGAGGATCAGCGCCGGGTCGGTGACCAGTGCTCGCGCCACCGCGACGCGCTGTTGTTGCCCGCCGGACAGTTCGCCCGGGCGGTGGTTCACGCGGCCACCGAGGCCGACGCGTTCCAACGCGGCAACCGCTCGGGCCTTTCGCTCCTCGCGGGAGACACCGGCGTAGCACAGCGGCAGTTCGACATTGCGCCATGCGGGCAAGCTGGGCAGGAGATTGAAGCCCTGGAAGACGAAACCGATCTTCCGGTTGCGCACCTCCGCCAGCTCGGCCTCGGTCATCTTGCTGACGTCCGTCCCGGCAAGTTCATAAGTGCCGGACGTCGGTACGTCGAGACATCCGAGGATGTGCATCAGCGTCGACTTGCCGGATCCGGACGGGCCCATGACGGCCACGTATTCGCCGGCGAAGACGTCCATCGAGATCCCGGCGAGAGCGTCGACGGTCATCTCTCCCATCGAGTACGTCTTCCGTACATCGCGCAGACTCAGGATGGCGCTCATCCGCCTACCGCCCCGCCTGCGCCGCCGCCGAAGCCGCCACCTGCGCCGCCGCCGAAACCGCCGCCGCCTGCACCGCCGGCTCCGCCGCCTGCACCGCCGCCGCCCGTACCCGTGCCGCGCTGGCCCGTGCGACCACCGGCCGGGGCCCGGCCTGCGCCGCCGAAGTTGACGACCACCTGGTCACCAGCGGCCAACCCCTTCGTGATCTCGGTCAGCGCCCCGTAGGCGGTGCCGACCGTCACGGGCGTGTCGACCTGCTTGCCGTTCGTCTCCTGGGAGACGACGGTCGCGCCGTTGACGGTGCGGATGGCCACTGTCGGAACTGTGAGCACGTTGGGGATCTGCTTGACGATGATGGAGACGTCCGCGGTGGACCCGGCATAGATGCCGGCCGGGTTGCCCGTCACTGCGATGACGACGGGGAAGGTCGCGGACCCTCCGGTCGACGCCCCGGCGATGATGCCGATCGACGACACGGTGCCGAAGATTTTCGTGGTCGAGCCGCTGGGGGTTATCTGCGCCTGCAGGCCCTTCTTCAACGACGGCAGGTCGGAGGAACCGACGTTCGCGTTGACGACCCAGGAGTCCGTGCTGATGACCGTGATGACGTCCGTCGTCGCGGTCGTGGTCGTGGTCGTGGTGGAGCGACCGCCGCCAGAGGCGCTGCTGCTGCCGACCGTGTCACCGGCCACCATGCTGACCGCCGCGACGACGCCGGTGAACGGCGCCTTCAGGGAGGCGGCGGCGAGGTTGTCGTTGGCCGTCGCGAGCGCCGACTTCGCCTGGGCGAGTTGAGCGTTGGCCGCGGCTATCTGGGTCGCGGTCGACGTGGCGACCGACGTCACCTGCTCCGCGGCGGAGGTCACGGCGGCGTTCGCCGTGTCGACGGCGGTCTGCAACGTCGTGGCGTCGACCGTGGCGAGGACCTGCCCCGACGTCACGGCTTCGCCGACCGTCGCACTGACCTTCGTCACCTTGCCGCTGACGGTGAAGCTGAGGTCCGACCGCCGAGCGGGCTGGATGGTGCCCGTGGTCGTGACCGACTGCGTCATCGTGCTGACCGTCGCCGCGACCAGCGACGAACTTGCGGCGGCGGACGCGGGGGTGGCCGAGCGGGTCATAGCCCAGGCCCCCGCGCCGCCGCCTGCCACTAGGACGATGACGACCGCAGTCGTCACCCATCGTCTCTTTCCGATTCGTAAGCGCACTGAGCGTCCCTTCGTCCTTAGCCGGGGCGACCCCGTTGGGAACAGATTCGGCGGCGAACCTGCCCTCCGAGTGCACGCTGCCTGAAAAGATCCTGGGAGCCATCCTCAACCAATGGGTTGACTACGTTGAGCGGCTGCGGGTACATTGACAACCGAAAGGTTGAATACGAGGAGGTACGACGTGAGCGCCGATGCACTGTCGCTCGTTTTCTCGGCGCTGGCCGACCCCACGAGGCGCGACATCGTCGCGCGGCTCGCCGACGGGGACGCCACCGTCAACGAGCGCGCCGCGCCGTACGACGTCTCCCTTCAGGCCGTCTCCAAGCACCTGCGCGTCCTGGAGGATGCCGGCCTCGTGACCCGCACGCGGGATGCCCAACGGCGCCCCGTGCACCTGGAGGCGGAGGTGTTCGACCTGATGACCACATGGATCGAGCGCTACCGGCGCCAGGCGGAGGAGCGCTACCGGCGCCTCGACGACGTCCTGCGCTCCATGCCGGACGACCCCGCGGCTCCCCCGATCTCCCCAGTCCCGCAACGCACACCGCCCCGCGACCGCAGAGGAGCACGACCATGACCCGCGACACGGAGATCACCGTCGATCCGACGGTGCCCCTCGTCAGGATCACGCGCGAGTTCGACGCCAGCCCCGACAAGGTCTTTCGCGCACACACCGACCCCGAGCTGTTCGCGCAGTGGATGGGGCCGCGGCGACACGCGATGAAGCTCGACCACTTCGACTGCAGGACCGGCGGGTCCTACCGGTACGTGATGAGCAGCGACGGCCAGGAGTACGGCTTCCACGGTTCGTTCCACGAGGTGCGATCGCCGGAGGTCATCGTGCAGACGTTCACCTTCGAAGGATTTCCTGACCAGGTGGCACTCGAACGGCTCGAACTGACCGACCTCGGCAACGGCCGCACGCGGCTCACCGCCACGTCGCTCGTCGACAGCTTCGAGGCGCGGGACGGCTTCGTCGCCAGCGGCATGGAATCCGGTGTCCGCGAGGGCTACGAGCGACTCGACGAGCTGCTCGCCGGCTGACAGTTCCACAATGGGCACATGTGCGGGCGCTACGTGATCGACCAGGGCAGCGACGCCCTGGCGGCTGCACTCGGGGCGCACGATGCGACGGAGGCGTCCATCGCCCCGCACTTCAACATCCCGCCGACGAGCACGGTGCCGGTCGTCATCGCCAGCGGCGGCGAGCGGCGGTTGGGCGCGATGCGGTGGGGCATCGCGGGCGAGCGGGACGGCCGGCCGACGTTGTCCTTCAACAGCCGGCTCGAGACGCTGGTTCGACGGAATGCGCCGTCGTCGTACCGGCGCTGTCTCGTCCCTGCCGCCGGCTACTACGAATGGCAGCAGGCTTCCGGCGAACGGCGGCCGTTCTTCCTCCGCGATCCCGGCCACCCGACGATGACGATGGCGGGCATCTACCGGGGTCGGCGCACGGCGGACGGGGCGGTCGAGTGGGCGTTCTCGATCGTGACGACGGCGGCCGCCGGTTCGCTGGCCGAGATCCATGCGCGCCGCCCGCTCGTCGTGCCGCCGGAGGAATGGGACGACTGGCTCGACGGCGCCGAGCCGCTGCCCGCCCAGCTGCAACTGCTCGACGGGCTGCAGCTGCCACTCGACGCCGTGCCCGTCGGATCGCTCGTCGGCGACGTCCGCAACAACGCGCCGTCGCTCATGCTCGCGGTGGATCGCGACTGACGTGGCGCTTCGCGCGGCGCAAGTCACGGGCAGGCAACGATTCGTCAGCGGTTTGGCTTCGGCCGGGCGGTTCGCTGCTCCCGCTCCTCATAGTGGGTGCAGCCCAACCGCCCTTGGAGGCCCCGACCATGCCTGGAGATCTAGCCACACTGCCGACCCAGTACGCGCGCGTTGCACTCCTGCCGGACGACCACAGGCAATGCGGTCAGTGTTGCTATGACGTCCGATGGATCGACGCAGGCAAGGCCATGTCGTTGGGCATGGACCAGGTCGAGGCCATGACGTTTCTCGGCGTCGGCGACGTCCGTCAATTGCGCTGGTGGACCTGCGCCAACTGCCGCGTCGTCGGCGTCGCTGCGGAGTCCAGCGGCTACTGGCAGCGACGGCCGGGTCACGAATCCGTTCGGTGGGCGGGCGCCCTCCGAAGCCCTTTGGTCGCTCTCGGCTAAACCGCCGATCCCGTCGCCGCGTCGCCGCGCATTGCCTGCGCAGCATCGCTTTTCGACGGCCCCGTTCATCGATACGCTCGGCCCGCGGGGACCAACGCAGTTGGACTGAGGTGACGGTAATGGCGTACACGGTCATTCGGCACTACAAGG
>JAVHWG010000619.1:0-6326 GCA_032159965.1 Mycobacterium sp. | reverse complement strand
CCTTCTAGACCAGGTGGCGGCCCGCACATCTGTATCGGCCGCAACCAGTGCTTCTGATCCGTAACCTTCCGTTGTTCTTGCGATAAGTGTCGCGAAGCCGTTAGCTCATCGCCGATCGTTATAACGGCGGTATGCGGTGCACGGTATTTGGCACGGGTTACCTCGGTGCGACACACGCCGCGGGCATGGCTGAGTTGGGCCACGAGGTCGTCGGTGTCGATATCGACCCCGGCAAAGTCGCCAAACTGGCGGGCGGTGAAGTGCCGTTCTACGAGCCAGGCCTACGAAAGATGCTGAGCGACAACATCTCGGCGGGCCGCCTCCGGTTCACCACCGACTACGACTTGGCAGCAGAATTCGCCGATGTGCACTTCCTCGGTGTGGGTACCCCGCAGAAGAAGGGCGAATACGGTGCGGATCTGCGCCACGTGCACGCTGTTATCGACACGCTGATCCCGAAATTGCAGCGACCTGCGGTGATCGTTGGCAAGTCGACGGTTCCCGTCGGCACCGCCGCTGAATTGGCATTGCGGGCAAGCAAGTTAGCGCCCAGCGGAGTCGACGTCGAAGTCGCGTGGAACCCAGAGTTTCTTCGCGAGGGTTTCGCAGTTCAGGACACGTTGAATCCAGATCGCATTGTCCTTGGAGTGCAGAAAGATTCGGTACGGGCGGAAGCGCTGGTGCGAGAGCTGTACGCCCCGTTGTTGCACAAGGACGTGCCGTTCATCTGCACGGACCTGCAGACCGCTGAGCTCGTGAAAGTCTCGGCGAATGCGTTTCTTGCCACCAAGATTTCGTTCATCAACGCGATCGCCGAGGTGTGCGAGGCCGCTGATGCCGACGTCACCGTGCTCGCCGACGCACTCGGCTACGACGCGCGAATCGGTCGGAGATTCCTCAATGCGGGTCTCGGTTTCGGTGGAGGGTGTCTGCCCAAGGACATCCGTGCGTTCATGGCGCGTGCCGGCGAGCTCGGTGCCAGTCAGGCGCTGACATTTCTGCGCGAAGTCGACAGCATCAATATGCGGCGCCGTACCAAGATGGTGGAACTGGCCGCGGTTGCGTGCGGCGGCTCACTGCTGGGTTCGAACATCGCCGTGCTCGGCGCGGCGTTCAAGCCGGAGTCCGACGACGTGCGTGACTCCCCCGCGCTCAACGTCGCCGGCCTGCTCCAACTCAACGGCGCGACAGTCAACGTGTACGACCCGAAGGCGATCGAGAATTCCAGGCGGGTGTTCCCGACGCTGAACTACTCCACGTCAGTGGCGGAGGCCTGCGAACGCGCCGACGCTGTCCTGGTGCTCACCGAGTGGCGCGAGTTCGTCGACCTCGATCCCGACGAGCTCGCGCAGACCGTTCGCACCAAAGTCGTTGTCGACGGCCGCAATTGCCTCGACGTGAAACGGTGGACCTACGCTGGCTGGCGAGTCCACTCCTTGGGGCGGCGCGTCGCCGCCGCATAGGGGAGGCGTCGCGGTAAAGCTGTCACCTACTCGAGCGGTTGGACGATCTGCGTCCGATCCTTAGGCTGGACTTGTGATCGGTGCTAAGCAGAGAGTTCGTTGGCTTGCTCTACACGGCGTGATCCGCGGTCTTTCAAGAATCGGAATGCGTCGGGGTGACCCGCAGGCGCGCATGATCGCCGACCCGACGGTGCGGGCGGACCCCGTCCGCTTCATCGGCGAGTTGCGGTCCACCGGCCAGAAGATCATCACCACCCGCGCGGGCTACCTAACCGTCGACTACGAGGTCGCGCACGAACTGCTGCGTTCCGACGATTTCCGCGTCACCGAGCTCGGAGCGAATCTGCCAAAGCCGCTGCGCTGGGTCTACAAAAAGACCGACCCCGGACTGCTGCATCCGATCGAACCGCCGTCGCTGCTGTCCGTCGAACCACCAGAGCACACCCGTTACCGCAAGCTGGTCTCATCGGTGTTCACCAGTCGCGCGGTCGCCTCGCTGCGCGACGGCGTCGAAACGACCGCGAAGGAACTTCTCGACAACCTGGCGGATCGCGACTTGGTCGACATCGTCAAGGTCTACTGCTCCCAGCTGCCGGTCGCGGTGATCGGCGACATCCTCGGAGTGCCCCACGAAGACCGTCCGCAGATCCTCCACTTCGGCGAGCTCGGCGCCCCAAGCCTCGATGTCGGTCTTCCCTGGCGGCAATACTGTGAGGTGCAGACCGGGATCATCGGGATCAACGATTGGCTGGCCGAGCACCTAGACCACCTGCGCCGCAATCCCGGTGACGATCTGTTGAGCCAGTTGACGCAGGCAGCCGACGAGGGCGGCCGCCTCAACGACCGCGAGCTGTTGGCAACTGCGGGACTGGTGTTGGCGGCGGGCTTCGAGACGACGGTCAACCTGTTGGGCAACGGCATCAAGATGCTGCTGGACCATCCCCAGCACCTCGAAACACTCGCCGCGCGGCCCGAGCTGTGGCCGAACGCGGTCGAGGAAATCCTGCGCCTCGACTCTCCGGTACAGATGAGCGCGCGGTTCGCCCGCCGCGACGTCGACGTGGCGGGCACGACCGTGCGGCGGGGCGGGCTGGTGTTGCTGTATCTGGCCGGCGCGAACCGCGACCCGGCGGTATTCGATGACCCGGACCGCTTCGACCTCGAGCGGCCCAACGCTGGAAAGCACCTGTCGTTCTCCAGCGGCAGGCACTTCTGCCTCGGTGCCGCGCTGGCACGCGCGGAGGGTGAGGTCGGCCTGCGGGCGTTCTTCGACCGCTATCCGCACGCCCGCCTGGCGGGCAGCGGCCGCCGCCGTGACACGCGTGTTCTGCGCGGCTGGTCGTCCTTGCCGATCGCGATCAGTGGCTGACGGTGGACTACTCGAAAGCGCTGCTCGACCAGACGGCTGCATTCGGCGAGCTGATTCACGGCGCTGACGCGTCCACCCCGGTTCCGACCTGCCCGGGTTGGACGCTCAAGCACCTGTTCCGACACGTAGGCCGCGGTAACCGATGGTGCGCGCAGATCGTTGCCGAGTTGCGCACCGAGACACTGGATCCGCGCGAGGTGCGTGACGGGAAGCCGCCGGAGGATCCCGATGCCGCAATCGACTGGCTCCACTCGGGAGTGCAAGCGATCCTCGATGCCGTCGACCGGGTCGGCCCGGACACCGAGGTGTGGACGTTCCTCGGGCCGCGGCCGGCGCACTGGTGGATCCGGCGGCGTGTCCACGAGGCGACCGTGCACCGAGCCGACGCCGCGCTGGCCCTCGGTGCCGGGTTCACGCTGTCGCCTGAGCTGGCGGCCGATGGCATCGACGAATGGATCGAACGAGTGGTCGCCGAGGCCGACCCACAGTCACCGCCTGTCCCTGAGGGGGTGACCCTGCATCTGCACGCCACCGACGACGGGTTGGGCCCGCACGGGGAGTGGACCCTCATCAATGACGGCGGGCTCTCCGTTTCGCATTCGCATGGCAAGGGCGCGGCGGCCGTACGTGGTCCGGCCACAGAGCTGCTGCTTGCGATCGTTCGCCGCAAGACCACCGCCGACGCCGGCATCGAGGTGCTGGGGGATGCGGCGGTGTGGGACGGGTGGCTGCAGCGCACGCCGTTCTAGGCGCACGCCGCGCGGAAGGGAAACTGATTTGCACACATGGGGGATGATTCCTGCGTGACCGAGCCGCCGATCATCGCGAGCCTTCGCCGCGCCTTGGAGAGCGCACCCGGCGACGCCACACTGCGGCTCCACCTCGCCGAGCAGTTGCTCGCTCACGGGCAGCGCACCGAAGCGGTCAAAGAGGCGGCCGCCGTCCTCGCGATCGACCCGACGTCGGCAGACGCGCTGGCCCTGATGAACCGGGCGGCAGGCGACGCCAAGCCCAAGGAAGCCACTCAACACTCTCGCCGCGGCACCGAATTCGATTGGGATAAAGCAGAATCCGAGCTCGGTGACGTCGTCCCGCCGATGTACGTGGAAGGTGGCCCTGATCCCGACGCCGACGCCTTCGACGTCGAGCGCAGCACTATCGGCTTCGACGACGTGGGCGGCATGGAGGACGTCAAGGACCGGCTGAACGCGGCGTTCCTCACGCCATTGCGTAACCCGAAACTGAAAGCCATGTACGTCAAGTCGCTGCGCGGCGGCCTTCTGCTTTACGGCCCGCCCGGGTGCGGCAAGACCTACCTCGCCCGTGCGGTCGCAGGTGAGATGGGTGCAGGCTTCATCAGTGTTTCGATCGTCGACGTCCTCGACATGTGGTTGGGCACCAGCGAGCGGAACCTGCATGAGATCTTCCAGCTGGCCCGCCGCAGCGCACCCTGCGTCGTCTTCCTCGACGAACTCGACGCCCTGGGCCAGAAGCGCTCGAACCTGAAGACCTCCGCGGGTCGCACCAGCGTCAACCAGCTGCTGCAGGAACTCGACGGAATGGGCTCTGACAACGAGGGCGTGTTCGTTCTCGCGGCCACCAATCAGCCGTGGGACATCGACCCCGCGTTGCGTCGACCCGGCCGCCTGGACCGGATGGTCCTCGTCCTTCCGCCCGACGAGCCGGCCCGCGTGGCGATCCTGAAGACCCATCTCGACGACAGGCCCGTCGCGAAGATCGACCTCGGCCGGATCGCCCGACAAACGGAGGGCTACTCCGGCGCCGACCTCGCGCACCTCTGCGAGACCGCTGCGGAGAAGGCCCTGATGGACTCGGTGCGCACCGGCACTGCGCGGATGATCGAGATGCGGGACTTCGAGGCGGCGCTTCCCGAGATCCGGCCGTCGACCGGTGCGTGGTTCGAAAGTGCGCGCAACGTCGCGACATTCGCCAATTCCAACGGCGAGTACGACGGCATCCTGGAGTACCTCAAGCGGCGCAAGATGCGGTGACGTGAACGCGGGTTACGTGCGAGACCGCGTCACGCATCTTCTGGACATCGGCCGCGGGGACGCGGCGGTGGAGCTGCTGAGCGAGCATCTCGCGGCCGAGCCCAACGACTGGTACGCGCTGTGCCAACTGGCGTGGGCGCATCACGTCCGCAGTGACAGAGATGCGATGAGCGAGGCGGCGAAATCCGCGGTCGGTGCGGCACCGGACCAGGAGTGGGCACATCGGCTGGCCAGCACCGCCGCGCTCTGGCGAGGGGACCGGGTTACTGCGGTGACGCACGCTCGGGAAGCCGTTCGGTTGACTCCGGAGAATTGGCATGCACGCTATAGCCTTTCGCGTGCGTTACTGGACGCGAAGGAAACGGAGTCCGCGCACGAGCATGCCCTGGCCGCAGTGCGTCTCGCGCCGTTGGAGGCTCAGGCGCATCTACAGCTGAGCGTTGTCGCCGACGCGTGCCGCTACCGCGAGGAAGCCGACGCCGCGTTGCAACGGGCCCTGGAGCTCGACCCGCAATACGGTCAGGCCCTCAACGTCAAGGCAGCCAGGGACCTGAAGAGGCGCAAACTGGGCCGCGCGGCACGTTCGGTCATCGACGCACTGCGACTCGATCCGCAAAGCGACCTCGGCCAGGAAAACCTCGCGGCGCTGATAGCGGCGTTGATGTACCGGCTGTACGGCGTCACGGTGCTGTGTTGCATCGCGGTCGCGGTGCTGCTCATCGCCGGACGCAGCGGCGCCATCCCGGCGTACTGGCCGCGAGCGTCGGCGGGGCTGGTCTTCATTGGTCTGATCGCAGGCGTCGCGTGGCTGACCTTGCGCCACGTACCCGCACGCACCCGGCGACATCTCGCGGCGAAAATACGCACCTGGCGGGGGTTCCGGCTGATCGCGCCTCTGGTTTTCGGACTGGGTGCGCTGTGCCTGATCGTCATCGCCTTCATGCCGTCGCCGCTGGCGTTCGGTGTCGTCGTAGCAGGCGGGGTGGTGCTGGTGATCCTCGTGCGCATCCTGCAGGGCGCATTCCTGATCTGGGTGGTGGTCGCGTGTTTCCGTGCCGGATATCGGCTCGTCCGCCGACTGTCTCGGCGTGACCGTTAGGCTCCGGTCATGCGCGGGATCATCCTCGCCGGCGGCTCGGGCACGCGGCTGTACCCGATCACCCACGGTGTCAGCAAGCAGCTGCTGCCGGTGTACGACAAGCCCTTGATCTACTACCCGCTCTCGACACTGATCATGGCTGGTATCCGTGACATCCAGGTGATCACGACTCCCGACGACCGAGCGTCGTTCGAACGGCTGCTCGGTGATGGTGCACAGTTCGGGGTCAACATCAGCTACGCGGTGCAGGGCCAACCGGACGGGCTGGCACAGGCATTCGTCATCGGTGCCGATCATATCGGCACGGACACTGTCGCACTTGTGCTGGGCGACAACGTCTTCTACGGTCCGGGACTGGGCAGCAGCCTCAGTCGTTATCAAAA
>JAVHWG010000570.1:0-8044 GCA_032159965.1 Mycobacterium sp. | reverse complement strand
GTCCCGGGTTTCGTGTTGCACGTCGAAATCTGCGAGGACATGTTCGTGCCGGTGCCGCCCAGCGCCGACGCAGCGTTGGCGGGGGCGACGGTACTTGCCAACCTGTCGGGGAGCCCGATCACCGTGGCGCGCGCCGACGATCGCTGTCTGCTTGCCCGCTCGGCCTCGGCACGCTGCCTCGCCGCGTATGTGTATGCCGCCGCCGGGCAGGGTGAGTCGACCACCGATCTCGCATGGGACGGCCAGACGATGATCTGGGAGAACGGGCGGTTGCTGGCCGATACCGAGCGGTTCCCCAAGGGTCCGCAGCGCTCGGTCGCCGACGTCGACCTCGCGCTGCTGTGGTCTGAGCGCGCGCGGATGGGCACGTTCGACGACAACCGCAGAACTCGCGCCGTTGCCACGCAGTCTTTCCGCCGCAACGACTTCCGGCTCGATCCTCCGAGCGGTGACATCGGTCTGCGCCGGGTGGTCGAACGCTTTCCGTTCGTGCCGGCGGATGCGTCGCGGCTGGAACAGGACTGTTACGAGGCCTACAACATCCAGGTCGCCGGACTTGAGCAGCGGTTGCGGGCGCTGCACTACCCGAAGGTCGTCATCGGCATCTCGGGCGGTCTCGACTCGACGCACGCGTTGATCGTCGCAGCCAGGGCGATGGACCGGGAAAACCGGCCGCGCAGTGACATTCTCGCGTTCACACTGCCCGGCTTTGCGACCGGTGAGCGAACCAAGAACAACGCAATCAGGCTCTCGCGTGCGCTCGGTGTCACGTTCGAGGAGCTGGACATCCGGCCGACAGCAGAGCTGATGCTCAAGGAGCTCGGGCATCCGTTCGGCCGGGGCGAGAAGGTCTACGACGTGACGTTCGAGAACGTGCAGGCCGGTTTGCGCACGGACTACCTGTTTCGCATCGCGAATCAGCGAGGCGGGATCGTGCTGGGGACCGGTGACCTGTCCGAGTTGGCGCTGGGCTGGTCGACCTACGGTGTGGGCGACCAGATGTCGCATTACAACGTCAACGCTGGTGTGCCCAAGACGTTGATCCAGCACTTGATCCGGTGGGTCATCTCATCGGAGCAGTTCGACGCCGAAGTCGGCGAAGTTCTGCAGTCGGTGGTGGACACGGAGATCACGCCGGAACTGATCCCGACAGGTGAAGAAGAGGAGCTGCAGAGCAGCGAAGCGAAAGTCGGTCCGTATTCGCTGCAGGACTTCTCGCTGTTTCACGTGCTGCGGTACGGTTTCGCCCCGTCGAAGATCGCGTTCCTCGCATGGCACGCGTGGAGCGACACCGAGCGCGGCGACTGGCCCACAGGTTTTCCTCCGGACAAGCGACCGTCGTACTCGCTGAAGGAAATTCGGCACTGGTTGCAGGTATTCGTCGAGCGGTTCTACTCGTTCAGCCAGTTCAAGCGGTCGGCATTGCCCAATGGACCCAAGGTGTCCCACGGGGGATCGCTGTCGCCACGCGGAGATTGGCGGGCGCCCTCTGACATGTCGGCACGGACATGGCTCGACGAGATCGAGCGCGAAGTCCCCGACGAATAACAATTCAGGCGCGCAGGGCGTCCTCGATCGCCTCGGCTGTCGGCGCGCAGTCGCCCGCGCCAGGCTTGCGCGTCGCCAGCGCACCGGCCGCACACGCGCGCCGTAGCGCTCCGTACGGATCGGCGGGCCACGCCGCGGCGAGCACACCAGCGAAGACGTCGCCGGCCCCCGTGGTGTCCACCGGCTCGACCGCTGTTGCCGCGATTGCGGTTTCGCGCCCGTCCACCCGATACAACGCTCCGCGGGCGCCACGCGTGATCACGAGATGCGGGCTCGGCCAGAGCCATTCGTCCGCCTCGGCCTCGTTCACCACGACCACATCAGTCAGTTCCGCCAACTCGGGCATGGCCGCCGACTTGTTCGGCGGTGACGCGTTGACAATGACGATGGCGCCTGCCGCGCGTGCGATGCGCGCCGCCGCCACGGCCGCCGACACCGGGATCTCCAATTGCAGCAACGCGACGTCGACTGCGCCGATCACCGTGCGCATCGCGGGCGAATCGATGACGAGACGGGCGTTGGCGCCCGGCGCGACGACGATCATGTTCTCGGCCTCGCCGTCGACAACGATTCCGGCCGTGCCGCTGGGCCCGGCCACCACGATCGTCCCGTCGGTGCCGACCCCATTCGCATGCAGGTGGGTCAGCAGCGCGTCGGCGGCCCGGTCGGTGCCCAACGCGCCGACGAACTGGACCTGTGCGCCTGCCCGCGCCGCCGCCACTGCCTGGTTGGCGCCCTTCCCGCCGGGGGCGGACACCAGTGCCGTCGCCAGCACCGTCTGTGCGGGCCGGGGGAGCGCGTCGACGGTGAAGGTCAGGTCCGTGTTCACGCTGCCGATCACGCACACCCGCGTCACGGGGTCACACTAACGTTGCGCTTTCGCGCCCCCAACCTCCCAACCGGGCGTTTGGGCCGATACCCTGGACCGATGAGTTTGCAGGCACCGGCGTCGGAGCCGGCGACCCGGGAAATGTCTTCCGAGGGCGACCTGCGCCAAAACGTGCACGACGCCGCCCGGCGCGCCCGGGTCGCGTCCCGCGTGCTGGCGACACTGTCAGCGGCAGACAAAGACCGCGGACTGCATGCCGCCGCGGACGCCCTGCTCGGCCACGTACACCCCATCCTGGCTGCCAACGCCGAGGACCTCGAGACCGCGCGGGCGGCTGGGACAAGTGTGGCGCTGCTGGATCGGCTGGCGCTCAACCCGCAGCGCGTCGACGGCATCGCCGCCGGATTGCGGCAGGTCGCATCCCTTCCTGATCCTGTCGGTGAGGTGCTGCGCGGCCGGACGCTGCTGAACGGACTGCAGCTGCGCCAGCAGCGCGTGCCGTTCGGAGTGGTCGGAATTGTGTACGAGAGCAGGCCCAACGTGACCGTCGACGCGTTCGGCCTCACGTTGAAATCGGGCAACGCGGTCCTCCTGCGGGGAAGCTCGTCCGCGACGAGGTCCAACGAAGCGCTGGTGAACGTGCTGCGCACGGCACTCGCGGTGGAGAACCTGCCGTCGGACGCCGTGCAGCTGCTCGCCAGTGAGGATCGCTCGACGGTCACCCACCTGATCCAGGCCCGCGGCCTCGTCGACGTCGTGATCCCGCGGGGCGGAGCCGGTTTGATCGATGCGGTGGTGCGCGATGCGCAGGTGCCGACCATCGAAACCGGTGTCGGCAACTGTCATGTCTACGTTCATGAAGCGGCGGATCTCGACGTCGCGGAACGAATTGTGTTGAACGCGAAGACCCGCAGGCCCAGCGTCTGCAACGCCGCCGAGACGCTCTTGGTGGACGCCGCGATCGCGGATCGCGCGTTACCGCGTCTCACGGGTGCGTTGCAGGCGGCCGGGGTGACCATCCACGCCGGCGGCGCAGAGGAGGATCTGCGGCGCGAGTACCTGTCGTTGGACATCGCTGTCGCCGTGGTGGACGGCCTGGCCGCTGCGATCAGCCACATCAACGAGTACGGCACTGGGCACACCGAAGCGATCATCACCACCGATCTTGCTGCAGCACAACGGTTCACCGAAGAGGTCGACGCTGCCGCGGTGATGGTGAACGCATCGACCGCGTTCACCGACGGTGAGCAGTTCGGTTTCGGAGCGGAAATCGGGATCTCGACCCAGAAACTGCACGCGCGGGGCCCGATGGGACTGCCCGAACTGACGTCGACCAAGTGGATCGTGTGGGGCAACGGCCAGACCCGCCCGGCCTGACGAAACCAGGAGACAATCACCGATGAGCGTACCCGCGCGACCCGTGCCGCTTTTCGCGGACATCGACGACGTGGCCCGTCGTCTCGCCGAGACCGGGTATCTGCCGGACACCGCTACTGCCACAGCGGTCTTCCTCGCCGACAGGCTCGGCAAGCCCCTGCTCGTCGAGGGACCCGCCGGTGTCGGCAAGACCGAGCTTGCCCGCGCCATCGCCCAGGCCACGGGTTCGGAGTTGGTGCGGCTGCAGTGCTACGAGGGCGTCGACGAGTCGCGCGCTCTGTACGAGTGGAATCACGCGAAGCAGATTCTGCGCATCCAGGCGGGCTCCGGCGACTGGGAAAACACCAAGACCGACGTGTTCTCCGAGGAATTCCTGCTGTCCCGTCCGCTGCTGACTGCCATCAGGCGCACCGAGCCCACAGTGCTGCTGATCGACGAGACCGACAAGGCCGATATCGAGATCGAAGGCCTGCTTCTCGAGGTTCTCAGCGACTTCGCCGTCACCGTGCCGGAACTGGGCACCATCACGGCCGAGCGTGCGCCGCTCGTCGTGTTGACCTCGAATGCGACGCGGGAACTCTCCGAGGCGCTCAAGCGGCGCTGCCTGTTCTTGCACATCGACTTCCCCGATGCCGACCTCGAGCGGCGGATCCTGCTGTCCCGTGTACCGGAGATGCCGGTGCATCTGGCAGAGGAGCTGGTCAGGATCGTCGGCGTCCTGCGGGGCATGCAGCTCAAGAAGCTTCCCTCAGTCGCCGAGACCATCGACTGGGGACGAACAGTATTGGCACTCGGACTGGACACCATCGACGACGCGACCATCGCGTCGACCCTTGGCGTGGTGCTCAAGCACCAGTCCGACGTCACCCGTGTGGCCGGTGAGTTGAGGTTGAATTGATGGCTGCCCGAAGAGTCCGCCCTCCGCAACCGCTGGCGCCGCACGGCATTCCGGGTCACCTGGTGGGCTTCGTGGAAGCGCTTCGCGGCCAGGGTATTTCGGTCGGTCCGTCCGAGACGGTGGACGCAGGCAGAGTAATGAGCGTGCTCGGACTCGGTGACCGCGAGGTACTTCGTGAGGGAATCGCCTGCGCGGTCCTGCGTCGTCCCGATCATCGCGATGCCTACGACGCGATGTTCGACCTGTGGTTTCCCGCAGCGCTCGGGGCACGCGCCGTGGAGCTGATCGACGACGACGACGATCCCGGCCTGCCGGACGACATCGAGGCGCTGCGCGCCCAGCTCGTCGAATTACTCAGCGCTCAAGACGATCCCGGCAGCGGCGACGCGCAGCTGGAGGCTATGGTGGCCCGCATCGTCGAGGCGTACGGCCGGTACAACTCGAGCCGCGGGCCGTCGTACTCGTCGTATCAGGCGCTCAAGGCCATGGCACTTGACCAACTGGAGGCGCGGCTACTGGCGGGGCTGCTGGCACCCTACGGCGAAGAGCCCACCCCCACGCAGGAGCAGATCGCCAAAGCCATAGCAAGCCAACGTATTTCGCAGATCCGGAAGATGGTCGAGGCGGAGACAAAGCGCCGCACCGCCGAGCAGCTCGGCCGTGACCACGTCACCATGTACGGGATCCCGCAGCTGTCTGAGAATGTCGAATTCCTGCGGGCCTCCGGCGAACAGCTCCGGCAGATGCGCCGGGTGGTGGCCCCGCTGGCCAGGACGCTGGCTACCAGGCTGGCGGCCAGGCGCCGTCGGTCGCGCGCCGGGCAGATCGATCTGCGAAAGACGCTACGGAAGTCGATGAGCACCGGCGGGGTGCCGATCGAGGTGGTGATGCGCAAACCGCGGCCCGCGCGCCCGGAGCTTGTGGTCCTGTGTGACGTGTCGGGTTCCGTCGCGGGTTTCAGCCACTTCACGCTGTTGCTCGTGCATGCGCTGAGCCAGCAGTTCTCCCGGGTGCGCGTATTTGCGTTCATCGACACCACCGACGAGGTGACCCACCTGTTCGGTCCTGACGCCGACCTCGCGCTGGCGATCCAGCAGATCACCCGGGAGTCCGGGGTGTACACCCGCGACGGGCACAGCGATTACGGGCACGCGTTCGCGTCCTTCACGGACAAGTACCCCACGGTGCTGTCGCCGCGCAGTTCGCTGCTCGTTCTCGGGGACGGGCGCAACAACTACCGCAATCCGGAGACCGATCTGCTGCATCGAATGGTGACCGAGAGCAGGCACGCGCACTGGCTGAACCCGGAGCCGAAGCATTTGTGGGGCAGCGGCGATTCCGCGGTGCCGCGGTATCAGGACGTGATCACCATGCACGAGTGCCGCAGCGCCAAGCAGCTCGCCGCGGTGATCGACGGTCTGCTGCCCGTCTGACCTGGCATTCGCGCTGCAAGTAAGGTTGCCAAACATGGCGTCAGGCGTACGACGGCTCGGTGTGATGGGTGGGACGTTCGACCCCATCCACAACGGCCACCTCGTCGCCGCGAGCGAGGTCGCCGACCGTTTCGATCTGGACGAAGTGGTGTTCGTGCCGACCGGTGAACCGTGGCAGAAGGCCGGACGCCACGTCACCCCGGCCGAGGACCGCTACCTGATGACTGTCATCGCCACGGCCAGCAATCCCCGCTTCTCGGTGAGCCGGGTCGACATCGAGCGCGGCGGCCGCACCTACACCACTGACACGCTGCGGGACCTGCGCGCCCTCTACCCAGACAGCGAGTTGTACTTCATCACCGGCGCCGATGCGCTGGCCTCGATCCTGTCCTGGCAGGACGTCGAGGAGCTGTTCTCACTTGCCCGGTTCGTCGGGGTCAGCAGACCCGGTTACGTGCTCGACGGTGGTCATGTCTCTGCCGCGGTCAAGTCACTGCCGTCGGACGCTCTGACGCTGCTCGAGGTGCCCGCGCTGGCGATCTCGTCCACCGACTGCCGCAGCCGTGCCAGTCAGGACCGGACGATCTGGTATCTCGTACCCGACGGTGTCGTGCAGTACGTCGCGAAGCGGAATCTGTACCACCAGGGTGGCGGCGAAAACGCGACGGACACGCTTGCCGTCACAGCGAAGGACAACTCGTGACCGCATCCGAAGAGGCCATCACCATGGCCACCGTCGCCGGGCGGGCAGCCGCGAGCAAGCTTGCCGAGAACGTCGTCGTCCTCGACGTTTCCGAGCAGTTGGTCATCACCGACTTGTTCGTGATTGCGTCGGCGTCCAATGAGCGCCAGGTCAACGCGATCGTCGACGAGGTCGAGGAGAAGATGCGCCTCGCCGGGTACAAGCCGGCCCGGCGCGAAGGCGCGCGCGAAGGTCGCTGGACGTTGTTGGACTACGTCGACATCGTCGTGCACATCCAGCACGCCGACGAGCGCGACTTCTACGCCCTTGATCGGCTGTGGCGCGACTGTCCGGAGGTTCCGATCGCTCTGGAGTCGGCGTGACGGTCCGGCGCCTGGTGATGTTGCGGCACGGGCAGACGGATTTCAACGCAGGGAACCGCATGCAGGGACAGCTGGACACCGCGCTGTCGGAGTTGGGGCAACGACAGGCCGTCGCGGTCGCCGAGGTGCTGAGCAAACGTGACCCGCTGGTCATCGTGTCCTCCGATCTGCGGCGCGCCTATGACACCGCGGCTGCGCTCGGCGAACGCACCGGCACCGCGGTCGACGTCGACGAACGGCTGCGCGAGACCCACCTGGGTGACTGGCAGGGCATGACGCACGTTGAGGTCGACGCGACGGCCCCCGGCGCCCGGATCGTCTGGCGCAACGACGCCACATGGGCACCCCCCGGCGGGGAGAGCCGGGTGGACGTGGCCCGGCGCAGCGCACCGGTTGTCTCCGAACTCCTTGTTTCGCAACCGGATTGGGGCGCCGACGAACCCGAACGGCCGGTGGTGCTGGTGGCCCACGGCGGGCTCATCGCCGCGTTGACCGCCGTGCTTCTCGGACTGCCGGTAGACAATTGGCCGGCGCTCGGGGGACTGGGAAACGCGAGTTGGGTGCATTTGTCCGGACATTCGGCCGCCGACACCTCGTCCGACGAGATGCTGTGGCGGCTCGACGTCTGGAACGCCTCAGCACAGGTGGCGGGCGATGTCCTCTGACGCCCCCGGAAACCGGCCGGTGCTCCTGATATTCGCGGACTCCCTGTCCTACTACGGCCCCGCTGGGGGTCTTCCCGCTGATGATCCGCAGATCTGGCCGAATATTGTTGGAGCACAACTAGGTTGGGATGTCGAGCTGATTGGTCGGATCGGCTGGACGTGTCGTGACGTCTGGTGGGCGGCAACACAGGACCCGCGGGCATGGGCCGCGCTGCCCCGGGCCGGGGCA
>JAVHWG010000552.1:0-6990 GCA_032159965.1 Mycobacterium sp. | reverse complement strand
GATCTGGCGGATCCCGGAGTCACCGCGCTGACCGACTCCTGGCGCAACGCCGGCATGGCCGCTTCCGACACGCGATCGGTACGGTTCGCCGATGTCCCGGCAATGCCGGTCGGTGCGCCGGGCGACTACCTTGACCGGCCAGGGTTCTGGCACGGAGCTATCGGCGTGGCGGCATGCTGGCTGGGCGGCGCGCGGGCCGTTGCGGCTCGCCTCTACAGCACCGTTGCCGAGCAGACAGGAGCGTCGGCGAACCCGCACGCGGAGGCGCACCTGGGTGCCGTCGATGCCGCGCTTTCCGCAGCCGAGGCGATGCTCTGGCGCGCGGCGGACTCGGTGGACGCTGAACCCCGCAGCAGCAGAACAGAATTGATCGCCCGCAGGGTGCGAGCCGTAGCCGAAACCGCGGTAGACGAGGCCATCACCCGTACCGGCCGGGCGTTGGGGCCTGCCCCACTCGCCCTGGATGCAGAACACGCCCAGCGCGTCGCCGACCTCACGATGTACGTGCGGCAGAGCCACGCCGAACGAGATCTGGCCGCCCTCGGTCGATTGGCCTGCACGTGAGCACGAACCGCCTGCCGGATTCGTTCTTCGACTCGATGTACACCGAGTCGAAGGACCCGTGGCAGCTGGCCGAACGGTGGTACGAGAGACGCAAATACGCGATCACCATGGCGATGTTGCCCGCCGCCCGGTATAGGCACGCGTTCGAGCCGGGTTGCTCGGTGGGCGTACTCACCGAATATCTCACTGCTCGTTGCGATCGGGTCACCGCGACCGACGTGGCCGCAGCCGCACTCGAGGCGGCTGACACCCGGTTGCGGAATTCCGGGCTTCGCGACGCGGTGACACTGGAGCGGTCGTCAATCGATTTGCCTTGGCCGGACGGGGGATTCGACCTCGTAGTGCTCTCAGAGGTGGGCTATTACCTGACCGGCCCGACTCTGCGCGGGGTTCTCGATCGCGAGTGTCCGCGTCTGGCGCCGGGTGCGACTGTTGTTGCCGCGCACTGGCGGCACCCCGTCGCGGAGTATCCGCTGTCGGGCGACGAGGCCAACGACATCGTCGCAGCGACAGAGGGGTTGTTCCGTATCGCCAGTTACCGTGACGAGGACATGGGTATCGACGTGTTCGACACGGCCTCGGCGACATCCGTGGCTGCTCGCAGCGGAGTGCCGGGCGCGGTGACACGCTGAACCGCACGCATCGCCGATTCCCTATCCGCCGAGCGGCGCTGGTTTGCGTTCTGAAATCAGATGCTCGCCCAGGTCGTAATCGTCGTCGGCGTTGTAGGTCAACACCCCGACAGTCGCACCGTCGGATTCGTACCAGACGGTGAACCCGTCTGCGTGCTCGATCAAGCGGCTGTACCGGTAGCCGTCGCCCCAGGCGTGGTACTTGATGGTGGCCTCGCCGATCGTCGACCAAAAACCGGGGACGCCAGACCATGTCGCATCGTGGCCTGCCGCGCCAGCACCCGCGATGACGCCTTGGTCTACGGCATCCTGCCAGTGCTCGACCGCCAGATACCGCCTCGCGGTGAGGTTGTATGCGAAGGCGACATCGCCTGCGGCGTAGACACCGTCGGTCGCGGTCTGCATGTCGGCACCCACCACCACCCGGGATTGGTCGACCTTCAGACCGGCATCGGTTGCCAGATCGCTGACCGGCTCGATGCCGGTGGCGGCAAGGACCAGATCGGCATCGACAGTCGTCCCGTCGTCCAGCACGACGGCCCCGTTGCGAATCGCGTCGACTTTCACACCACCGCGGTAGCGCACATCGACGCGGTGGAGCAGTTCGAGCAGTCGGTCGGCCGCTTCGGAGCCAAGGCGTTTCGTCTGCGGAGCGTCGTCGGGGGCAACCACGGTGACGCTGAGCCCGCGCATCGCCAGCGACGCGGCTGCCTCGCAACCGATGAAGCCTGCCCCGATGACGACCGCGCTCGCGGCATCGGCGGCGGTCCGGCGCAGTTGCACCGCATCGGCATGCGAACGCAGTAGCACCGCCTGTTCGCCGCCGGGGACCGGTGGGGGTGACGGGCGGGCTCCACTGGCGATGATCAGCGATCGGTAAGGATGCCTGTTTCCGTCGGCGACGACGCTATGATCTTCGAGGTCCACCGCGTCGACCGTGGCGCCGTGGATCACATCGATGGAGCGTTCCGCATACCACTGCGGCTCGTGCAGTTCGACCTCGTCGGTCTCACCGCGCAGGTATTCCTTGCTGAGCGGTGGTCGTGCATACGGAACATCGGTATCGGTGGTGAAGATCGTGACCGGTCCCTGACCGTTGTGGTCGCGGAAGGATTCCGCTGCGCTCACGCCCGCGGGCCCACTGCCGATGACGATCAAACCAGGCTCGTTCACTTTCGCCGGATACCCCGTGGGCTCCGGCATCACACCGAATGGGTCAAACGGCGTTGCTAGGAATCGAAGTCGGTGCTGGTGGTGACATGTTCCCACTTTGCGATCTCGGCCGCGCGGCCGTCGGCGATGTACCGGTAGCCGGCGAGGGCGTCCGGACCGAGCAGGAGAAAAGCGGGGGGCTCGCCCGACTCGACCGCCGAGATGATGGCGGCGGCTGCCTTCGCCGGGTCCCCCGCCTGGGTGCCGTCCATGGTGTCGTTCTCCTTGCGGCGTTTGCCGGCGGTGTCCGCATAGTCCGCGATGGGGGTTGCCGACTGCGTGAGCGATCGGCCTGCGAAGTCGGTGCGGAATGCCCCCGGCTCGACAATGGTCACCGAGATTCCGAGGGGGGTCAGTTCGCCGCGCAGCGCGCCGCTCATCCCTTCGATTGCGGCCTTCGCCGCGGCGTAGTAGCCGGACCCCACCGGCGTCAGCTGAGCGCCGATCGACGAGATGTTCACGATCGCGCCGGACCGGCGGGCACGCATGCCGGGGAGGACCGCCTTGATCATCGCGACAGTCCCGAAGAAGTGTGTCTCGAAAAGACCGCGGACGTCGGCGTCGTCACCTTCCTCGACGGCGGCGCGGTAACCGTAACCGGCGTTGTTCACCAGTACCTGGACTCCGCCGAACCGCTCCTCCGCGGTGCGTACGGCCGCGGTCACCTGCTCGGGATCGGTCACATCGAGCGCTGCGGCGACCACGCGATCAGGCGCGGTCTTCGTCAGGTCGACGACTCTGGCGACATCTCGCGCCGTGACGACGGCGTTGTGGCCGCGATCGATCACCGCGTCGGCGAGTGAGCGGCCGAGCCCGGTGGAGCAACCTGTGATGAGCCACGTGGACATGGGAAACCGCCTCCTTCCCGGGCTTACCGAACTACGATTCTGTCACCGTTGGGAGCAACAGATGACTGAAGCGTATGTGCTGGGCGGTGTGCGGACCCCGTTCGCCCGGTATGGCAGTTCCCTCTCTCACATCAGGACCGACGACCTTCTCGGGATGACGATGAAGGCGGCTTGTGAGCGCGTCGGCGTTCCTGTCGACCAGATCGAGGACATCGTGGCCGGCTGCGTCAACCCGGCCCACGAGGGCATGGGAGACGTGGCCCGCTGGGCGGCACTGGCGGCCGGATTTCCCGACCGTGTCGCCGGTGCGACCATCAACCGGTTCTGCGGGTCGTCGGTCAGCGCGACGATCGCTGTGGCACATGCGATCAAGGCAGGGGACCTGGGCGTCGGGATCGCCTGCGGCGCGGAATCGATGTCCCGATCCGGTTGGGCATACATGAAGGGAGACGCGCCGTTCTCGCCGCGAGGGCCGGTCATCCTGCTCGACACCATGTGGGCCGGCGCCGGTGGCCCGCCCAACCCGAAGTTGTTGGCGCGCAATGCCTATATCGCGATGATCGAGACCGCGCAGAATGTCGCCGATCGCTACCGGTTGACGCGCGAGGAGATCGACGCGTTTGCGTTGCGGTCACAGCGAAACGCCAAAGCGGCTCGTGACTCCGGGCGGCTCGCCAAAGAGATTATGCCCGTGCAGATCCCGGCAACCAAGAAGACGCCGGGACGCACTTTCGAGCACGACGAGTTCATCCGCGACGACACCACCGCCGAGCAGCTCGCCGCCTTGCCTCCGCAACCGGGTACGACGCAGATGACCGCAGCGAATTCGACGCCGCTCACAGACGGGGCGAGCGCAGTCGTGCTGGCCTCCGGAGAACGCGCAGCCGAACTCGGTCTGGCGCCCCTGGCGCGAGTCGTGGCGTCGGCCGTCTACGGAATTGATCCGCTGTACATGGGCCTCGCGCCGGCGTGGGCGCTACCACTGGCAATCAAACGTGCCGGCCTGACTCCCGGGCAGATCGACGTGTGGGAGGTGCACGAGGCGTTCAGCGCACAGGCTCTGGGAGTGCTTCGTGAACTTCCGAACCAGCTCGGCGGCTTCGTGATTCCCGACGACAAACTCACTCCAAACGGAGGCACCGTTGCGATCGGGCATCCCTTCGGCGCCACCGGAACCCGTTACGTCCTCACACTGTCCACTGAGTTGCGCGAGCGCAACGCCCGTTACGGAGCCCTCGGGGTGTGCATCGGTTCGGGACAAGGTGTCGCGCTGGTACTGGAGAACCCGGACGCGGCGTAGAGCGTCAGGTCTTACTGCATCGGCGGGGTCAGCACAGTGTCGATCATGTAGACCGTGGCGTTAGCAGTGTGCACGCCACCACAAATGACCGAAGCGCCATTGACCTTCATGTCGTTTCCGGCGCCCGTCACGGTGACGGGCTGACCCTGGGCGGTCACGTGCGTGCCATCGATGCTGTCGGGGCTGATCTGTCCCGGCACCACGTGATACGTGAGGATGTTGGTCAAGCCGGGCGAGTCCGTTTTCAAGCCATCGACGGTCGCGGGCGGCAGCTTTGCGAACGCGGCGTCCACCGGCGCGAAGACGGTGAACTCGCCACCATCGAGAGTGTCGACCAGGTTGACGTTCGGGTTCAGCTGTCCCGACACCGCGGCCGTGAGCGTGGTCAGCATCGGATTGTTCGACGCGGCAACCGCAACCGGATCCTGCGCCATCCCGGCCACCGAACCTGGGCCTGTCGGAACCGTTTTCGCATACGCGGCGCAACCAGGTCCGACCGGGCCGTTCATCGTCTGATCGGCGCCGGCGATCGCCAGCGGACTCAGTGCGGCGGCCGTGATCAATACCGCCGTTGCGGCCCCGCTTCTAACGCTGATGTTCATCTGAAATGCCCCTCGTGTATCGCGTCGGTCGTCTTCTGCTGTCACATCACTATTCGGAGCGGCGCCAGCGCCGGATGGGAGCAAGTTTGGAGGCGGTCGGGTCATTTGCCAGGGGGATCCTGGATGCGGTTTGACCCGGTATACCTACCGCTTCGGTGGCCGCGGGACGAAGAACGATGTGCGCGAACAATACTCACTGAATCCTGGCCGGTTCCGCATGTACTTCTCGGTCAGTCGCGCGCCGGTCGCATAGACGAGGAAGTAGGTCATCAACACGGGGGAGAACACCGTCGACGCCGACGCCCATCCGGCGAAGCAGACCAGCCACAGGCCCCACCACACCGCACAGTCACCGAAATAGTTGGGGTGCCTGGTCCATGACCACAGGCCCCGGTCCATGATCACGCCGTGGTTGCCGGAGTCGGCCTTGAAGACCTGCAACTGGTGGTCGCCCACTGCTTCGAAGAACAGACCGGTCGCCCAGAGGATGACACCCAGGACCATCACGGGCACCAATATCGGTGGCGTAGGCCCGAGCACCGCGGAGACCTGAACTGGCAGCGAGATGAACCAGGTGGCACCGGCTTGGACCAGAAAGATCTTGCGGACGACGTTTCCGGCCGAGACATCGCCCTTCAACAGAGCCTCGTAGCGTGGATCCTCGCCTTTGCCTTTGGATCTGAATAGCAGGAACCACCCGAGTCGCAGCCCCCACAACGCCGTCAGCGCGAGAACGAGTATCCGACGGGACAAGTCACCAGTGCCTGCCGCTGCGGCGACCGCCGCGACCGCCGCGAACCCGATGCCCCAAGCCGTGTCGACGACGTTGTAGCGACCGATGCGCCTGGCGATGACAAATGTCGCGCCGTGCACCGCGACGACGGCGAGCAACGCGAAGGAGGTGACGACGACGAAATTCACCTACGGCCACCGGCGGGCGCGAGCGTCCATTGGCGGCCGTTGAGATGAAGGGTGCGGTCAAACCCCCACGGCTGCACCGCGACCGCGCAGTTCAGCAAGCTTGTCGCCACGATCTCAGCGTAGCTGCGAGATGCGGGGGCGATACGACGCCGGGGTCGTCACGCTACTCGGCGGGCCGTCCTGGACGGCCACAGCGCGCCGAGTCGCTGCACCGCGCCCAGCCCGGCCGCGGCCCCGTCCTCGTGAGAGCCCCAGCCGTGATAGGCACCGGCGAAGGCGACCTGATGGTCATCAAGGGTCCGCAGGAGCCGTTGAGCCGCAACAGATTCCGGCGTGTGGACCGGATAGTCATACGTCATCCCCCTCAGCACGCTGCGGCGATCGACGTAGTCGTGGCCGCCGAGGGTGACCAGGAACCGGGCGCTCCCGCGTATTCGAGCCCGGCATCGTCGGCGCGCACGGACATCGACATGTCCGTCTCGCGGGTCGCGACCCCCAGGTCGGCAAAGAGCCGGCACAGCGTCGGGTAGGTGCGGTCGTTGAACACCAGAAAAGCCGAGTCGACTCCGACGCCGCTGCAGTCGCCGCGGTCCAGGAAATGGGTGTGCGCATGGCCGCCGATGGGGTTTCAGCTTCGTACAGCGTTACCCGATCGCGCGCCGACAGGACGTATGCCGCGGTCAGGCCGGCGACGCCGCTTCCGATGACCGCGATCGACCGAGCTCCGACCCGTGCGCGTCTCACACCAACAATTCGGAGCATGGGTCAGGAAGGACGGGTTACCCCCCCGGTGAGGTCGGTGAGGGCGGCCACACACAGCAACCAGGCAGGTGAACCGACGGCGATGGGATCGAAATGACCACCGTCGAACGCCCGCAGCTCGCTGTTGTCGCCTACGGCGCGCGCGGCCG
>JAVHWG010000503.1:0-9969 GCA_032159965.1 Mycobacterium sp. | reverse complement strand
CCGGATGACGCCGCAGCTGTTGTCGATCGAGTGCTGGGGTGGCGCGACTTACGATGTGGCACTGCGATTCTTGAAGGAAGACCCGTGGGACCGGCTGGCGGCGATCCGCGAAGCGATACCCAACATCTGTCTGCAGATGTTGCTACGCGGCCGGAATACCGTGGGCTACAAGCCCTATCCAGAAACAGTCACCACCGCCTTCGTCGAAGAGGCCACCGCCACCGGAATCGACATTTACCGCATCTTCGACGCACTCAACAACGTTGAGTCGATGAGACCGGCGATCGATGCCGTTCGGGAGACTGGGACGGCGGTCGCCGAAGTCGCGATGAGCTATACCGGGGACCTGTCCGACCCGGCGGAGAACCTGTACACCCTCGACTACTACCTGAAGCTGGCCGAGCAGATCGTCGACGCCGGCGCTCATGTGCTGGCGATCAAGGACATGGCCGGGCTGCTTAGGCCGCAGGCCGCAACAGCTTTGGTCAGCGCACTGCGCAGCCGGTTCGATCTTCCCGTACATGTGCACACCCACGACACCCCCGGTGGCCAGCTCGCGACCTATTACGCGGCGTGGCACGCGGGCGCGAACGCCGTCGACGGCGCGGCCGCGCCGCTCGCGGGAACCACGAGCCAACCTCCGTTGTCGGCCATCGTCGCTGCGGCGGCGCACACCGAATACGA
Organism: Mycobacterium sp.; assembly: GCA_032159965.1. GTDB lineage: Bacteria > Actinomycetota > Actinomycetes > Mycobacteriales > Mycobacteriaceae > Mycobacterium. Next base: position 9,285 of record JAVHWG010000503.1, on the reverse strand, counting down.
CACCGGCTTGTCACTGTCGGCGGTCTGTGAGCTCGAACCGTATTTCGAGGCACTGCGAAAGGTGTACGCACCCTTCGAGTCCGGTCTGCCCGCACCGACAGGCCGGGTGTACAGCCACGAAATCCCGGGCGGACAGCTGTCGAACCTGCGCCAGCAGGCGATTGCGCTGGGGCTGGGCGACCGGTTCGAAGACATCGAGACCAATTACGCTGCCGCCGACCGGATCCTGGGCCGGCTGGTGAAGGTGACGCCGTCATCGAAGGTCGTCGGTGACCTCGCCCTGGCGCTGGTCGGTGCGGGCATCACCGCCGACGAGTTCGCCGCAGACCCGGCGCGCTTCGACATCCCGGACTCCGTGATCGGATTCCTGCGGGGAGAACTCGGTGATCCGCCAGGAGGCTGGCCGGAGCCGTTGCGTACCAAAGCGCTCGACGGCCGTCCACCGGCCAAGCCGCCGCAGGAGCTTGCTGCCGCCGACGAGAAGTCACTGTCGGTCGCAGGTACCGAACGGCAGGCAACGCTTAACCGATTGCTGTTCGCCGGGCCCACAAAGGAATTCGAGGAGCACCGGGAACTGTTCGGCGATACGTCGCGGTTGTCGGCCAACCAGTTCTTCTACGGCCTGCGGCCGGGCGACGAGCACCGCGTTGAGCTCGAGCGCGGTGTCCAGTTGCTGATCGGACTGGAAGCAATCTCTGAACCCGACGAGCGGGGCATGCGTACGGTGATGTGCCTGCTGAACGGCCAGCTTCGGCCGATCCTGGTGCGCGACCGCAGTATCGCGAGCAGCGTACCGACCGCGGAGAAGGCCGCACGTTCCAACGCCGATCACATCGCGGCACCGTTCGCGGGGGTCGTCACGGTTGGGGTCGCCGAGGGCGACGAGGTGAGCGCCGGCCAGACCGTCGCCACCATCGAGGCGATGAAGATGGAGGCGTCCATCACCGCGCCGAAGGCAGGCGTGGTGAGCCGGATCGCGGTGTCGGCCACCGCGCAGGTCGAGGGCGGCGATCTGCTGATGGTCCTCAGCTGACTCGGATCATTGCGGGCCGCGCGGGCGGACGCCGGATCGCGGTGCCGCAGAAGGGCACCCGCCCCACCAGTGACAGGGTGCGCGAGGCGCTCTTCAACGTGCTGTCCGCGCAGCTGGACTTCACGGACATGACGGTGCTCGATCTTTACGCCGGCTCGGGCGCGCTCGGCCTCGAGGCACTATCGCGGGGCGCGACCGCCGCGACGTTCGTCGAGATCGATCCACGGAACGCCAAGGTGATTGAGCGCAACGCGGCCGCGCTCGGGTTGACGGGCGCCGTCGTGATCGCGCGCCCAGTCGCGGCGGTGTTGGCCTCCGGAGGCACCGCGCCGGCGGACCTGGTGCTGGCTGACCCGCCGTATGACACCGCGGTCGGCGACGTCGACGCAGTGCTTGTCTCGCTCGCAACACAAGGCTGGACGGCAGCAGGCACGGTGGTGGCGGTGGAGCGACGTGCGTCGTCACCGCCGCTGACGTGGCCCGCCGGCTGGGAGATGTGGCCGCAACGCCGCTACGGCGACACCCGGCTGGACATCGGAGAACGGACCTAGCGGCGCGGAAGCGGAGCGGCCGGCGATTCTGCACTGTGCTGATACCGTCGTGAGCCATGAGTGGCGCCGTGTGCCCAGGGTCGTTCGACCCCGTCACGCGTGGGCACATCGACGTCTTCGAGCGTGCGGCCGCCCAGTTCGACGAGGTCATCGTCGCGATACTGGTCAACCCCAGCAAAGCCGGCATGTTCACCGTCGACGAGCGCATCGAGATGATCGACGAAGCCACCGAGCACCTACCGAATCTGCGGGTCGAGTCCGGGCAGGGCCTGGTGGTCGACTTCGTCAAATCCCGCGGGCTCACCGCGATCGTCAAAGGGCTGCGCACGGGCACCGATTTCGAATACGAGCTGCAGATGGCACAGATGAACAAGCACGTCGCGGGGGTCGACACGTTCTTCGTGGCGACCAGGCCTGAGTACTCTTTCGTGTCCTCGTCGCTGGCCAAGGAGGTCGCCCTTCTAGGCGGTGACGTGAGTGCGCTGCTTCCCGAGGCGGTGAACCGGCGCCTCGCGGCCAAGTTGTAGCGAACTGAGCGTCGTTTCACCCCCTGGTGTCGCGGGTATCCGAAGTCAACTGGCGCACAGCCCATCGCGCCGACTCAGTTTCCCCGATTTCGGAGGTAGTCGAACATGCCCGATGTCACGTCGACCCAGGATGTCGTCGAATTTCTCACCGCGCAGCACAACCTGATCAAGGACTTGTTCGATGAGGTGCTCTATGCCAATGAGGTGAAGGCGCGAGAGCGGGCGTTCGTCGATCTGCGCCAGCTGCTCGCCGTTCACGAGACCGCGGAGGAGATGGTGGTCCACCCGCGGGCGCGCCACGAGATGGATGCCGGCGACGCGATCGTCGACGCACGGCTGGCTGAGGAGCACGAAGCGAAAATCGTGTTGCAACAACTCGAGAGCATGGACGTCGGTTCCCAGGAATTCCTTGACGCACTGAAAGACTTTCGCGAGGACGTCGTTTCGCACGCCGAGCACGAGGAGAACGAGGAGTTCAGCCGGCTGCAGCGGGAGCTCGACAACGACGACCTGATTCGCATGGCCGGTGCGGTGCGCGCGGCGCAGGCGATGGCACCGACCCGCCCGCATGCTGGTGTCGAGTCGGCCAAGGCGAATTTCGCCCTCGGCCCGTTCGCTTCGATGCTCGACCGGGCCCGCGACGCGATTTCAAGCGCATTGCGGTAGCGACACACCGGCGAAGGTCCCTGGTCACACAGGTCACACCAGGCACACTGGTACCAACGACGAGGCACTGAAGGGTGGCGCCGTGTACCGGGTTTTCGAAGCGCTCGATGAGCTTGGCGGGATTGTCGAAGAGGCGCGCGGAGTGCCGATGACTGCCGGGTGTGTAGTGCCACGCGGAGACGTCCTGGAGCTGATAGACGACATCAAGGACGCGATCCCGGGCGAACTCGACGACGCGCAAGACGTCCTCGACGCCCGCGACACGATGCTGCGCGAGGCCAAGGATCATTCCGATTCGATGGTGTCGACGGCAACCGCGGAGGCGGATTCGGTACTGGATCACGCCCGCGCCGAGGCGGATCGGCTGCTGTCGGATGCAAAATCGCAGGCCGACCGAATGGTGGGCGAGGCGCGCGCGCATTGCGAGCAGATGGTCGGCTCGGCACACGATGAGGCCCAGCGGATCAGTGCCACTGCCAAGCGCGAGTACGAGGTCCTGACCTCGCGCGCCAAGAGCGAGGCTGATCGCCTGATCGAGAATGGAAACATCTCGTACGAGAAGGCAGTTCAGGAAGGCATCAAGGAGCAGCAGCGGCTGGTGTCGCAGACCGAGGTCGTGCAGTCCGCGAGGGCCGAGGCGACCCGGATGGTCGACACAGCGCACGCGGAATCGGACCGGTTGCGCGGTGAGTGCGACATCTACGTCGACACCAAGCTCGCTGAGTTCGAGGATTTCCTCAACAGCACACTGCGTTCCGTCGGCCGCGGGCGCCACCAGCTGCGCACGGCCGCCGGCACCCACGACTACGTGCAACACGTCTAGCTCGTCACTGGACGCCGCACCGCTTCGGTGAGGATGATGGGCCGATGGTCCTCACCCCGGACGCCGCGAACCGCGGCAGAACTTTGGCGGAAACCGGGCCGATCGCATTCGTAGACACCAGGGCGACGCGAAATCCGTTTCCGCCGATAGCCGATTACGGGTTCCTATCGGATTGCGAGACCAACTGCCTGGTCTCGTCCAGCGGATCCGTCGAGTGGATGTGTGTTCCGCGTCCTGATTCACCGAGTGTTTTCGGCGCGATACTGGACAGGTCCGCCGGTCACTTTCGGTTGGCCCCGTACGGCGTCGCGGTGCCGGCGGCGCGGCGCTATCTACCGGGCAGTCTGATCCTGGAGACCACCTGGCAGACCCATACCGGATGGCTGATCGTGCGCGACGCGCTGGTGATGGGTCCGTGGGAGGACTTCGGGATGCGGTCGCGAACCCACCGCCGCACGCCGATGGATTGGGAGCCAGAGCACATGCTCCTGCGTACCGTGCGATGCGTAAGCGGCACAGTCGAATTGGTGATGAGCTGTGCGCCCTCGTTCGACTACCACGGGGTCGCGGCGACATGGGAATACTCGGGTCAGACATACGGGCAGGCAACAGCGTGCGCGAAAGTCGATCCGGACCAATACCCGAAGCTCACCCTCACCAGTGATCTGCGAATCGGGTTGGAGGGCCGCGAGGCTCGCGGCCGCACCCGGATCTCGGAAGGCGACGACCTGTTCGTCGCGCTGAGCTGGTCGAGATACCCGCCTCCCCAGGCGTACGCCGAGGCGGCCGCGAAGATGTGGAACACCACGGAATACTGGCGGCAGTGGATCAACATCGGTGATTTCCCCGACCACCCGTGGCGGTCCTATATCCAGCGCAGCGCGCTGACCTTGAAAGGGCTGACGTACGCGCCGACGGGCGCGTTGTTGGCGGCTGCTACCACATCGCTGCCGGAAACGCCTCAGGGAGAGCGTAATTGGGACTACCGGTATGCATGGGTGCGCGACGCGACCTTCGCGCTGTGGGGCCTTTACACGTTGGGGCTGGACCGCGAGGCCGACGATTTCTTCTCCTTCATCGCGGAGGTGTCGGGTGCCAACGACGGTGAGCGGCACCCGTTGCAGGTGATGTACGGGGTGGGTGGTGAGCGGACCCTCGATGAAGTCGAGCTGGATCACCTGTCCGGTTACGATTTCGCGCGACCCGTGCGCATCGGCAACGATGCCTACAAGCAAGTCCAGCACGATGTTTGGGGTGCCATGCTGGACTCGGTCTACCTTCATGCCAAGTCGCGCGATCAGATCTCCGATGCGCTGTGGCCCGTGCTGAAAGCCCAAGTGGAAGAAGCGATCGAGCACTGGCGTGAACCCGACCAGGGCATCTGGGAGATGCGCGGTGAACCGAAGCACTTCACGTTCTCGAAACTGATGTGCTGGGTGGCACTGGACCGCGGCGCCAAACTTGCAGAGTTGGAAGGCGAGGAGCCCAGTGCTGACGCATGGCGCAAGATCGCCGACGAAATCAAGGCCGATATCCTTGCCAATGGCGTGAATTCACGCGGCGTCTTCACGCAGAGCTACGGCTCGGACGCGCTGGACGCCTCACTGCTGATGGTCGTGCTGAACCGGTTTCTGCCCGCAGATGATCCGCGGGTGCGCAACACGGTGATGGCGATCGCAGACGGCCTGACGCGAGACGGGCTGGTTCTGCGGTACCGGGTCGACGAGACCGACGACGGGCTCTCCGGCGAAGAGGGCGCATTCACCATCTGCTCGTTCTGGTTGGTATCCGCACTCGTGGAGATCGGTGAACTGGCACGTGCCAAGCGCCTCTGCGAGAGGCTGCTTTCGCTCGCCAGCCCGCTGCATCTGTACGCGGAGGAGATCGACCCGCGAACGGGCCGGCATCTGGGCAACTTTCCGCAGGCTTTCACGCACCTGGCGCTGATCAACGCGGTGGTGCACGTGATCCGGGCCGAAGAACAGTCCGACAGCACAGGCGGGTTCATGCCTGCCAACGCGCCGATGTAGGACAGCGCACCCGATGGCCGTCGCGCACGGCAGCTCGCAGAAGGAGGGTCAGCGTTCTGCAAACCTTTCCGACCGTTACTGTGCAGGCAACACGCCGGAACCCTAGTGAGGAGCAATCACCTATGAAGGTGTCGTTGATCGTGGTTGGGATGGCAGTCACCGGCCTGGTGGCGGGCGTCGCCGGCTGTGGGGGTAACAAGTCGTCGTCGAGTGGGTCGTCCTCGAGCGGATCGTCGTCATCCACCTCTGCTGCGTCAAGTTCGGCCAGCGCCGCGCCAGCGGACTACAGCAATCTGTTGATCAAGGCCAGCGACATCAGCGTTCCGGGCGACACCTTCACCATGGAGGAGCCTCAGCTCAACCCGAACGGCAAGCCCGGCGTCGCCGCGGCATTCGCCAACGAAGCGGGGACGCGACGCATCGGCGACACGATCCTGGTTCTACCTTCCGAATCGGTCGCATCGGGTGGGCTGGACGCGACCAAAGCCGCGTCTGAGTCGGCCGTCAGCGGTGCCACCAGTCAACCCGCCGAGGTGGGCTCGGGCGGCGTGACGATCTCGGGTACCTCGCCGGACGGCGGCAAAGCCGTGACGATCTTGCTGTTCACCCAGGGCAAGACACTCACCACGATCGAGTTCGACAGTGCGGCCGACGACCCGGTCCCGCCGGAGGTGCTTCTCGACATCGGTCAGAAGCAGGACGCTGCGATCAAAGCCGGGCTGCCTGGCTGAGGTCGTATACCGTAGCGCCGCCCACGTCGGTTGACGTGAAGTGCTGCTGCACCCACGCGGTGATGTCGCGTCCGTTGCCGGAGCGGCCACCGCCCGGGCCACCCATGCCAGCGATGAAGTAGTGCACCTGGTGATCGGCAACGTATTGCTGGAACTGCTGCAACGTCGGTGACGGATCTCCTCCGGTGAAGCCGCCGACCGCCATGATCGACGTGCCGGTGGCAAGTTCGAGGCTGCTCGCCGGCATCGAGCCGACAGACGCTGCCGCCCAACGACTGCCGGCTGCGCTCTTGAGCAATTGTTTCAGTGCCGCGTTGTCGGCGCCCATGTTCTTCAGTCCGCCAGGCCCCCCGGGGCCGCGAGCGCCGGGGCCGCCGGGGCCGGGACCGAATGCATGCGTTACCGGCCCAGACGTCGGCATCGGCCCGCTCTGCGCCCGGACGACCGTGTCGATGGCATAGGCCGCGGATGCGCCGACGCCCAACAGCAGCGCGGCTGCGACCACGGCGGCCGTCGCCTTGCCCAACCGATGCGCGCCGACGGCGATGACAGACGCGACCACGATCGAGGAGATGAGGATGATCCAGCGCAGCAGGGGCAGCCAGTCCTGGGTGCGGTCGAGCAGAATGAACGACCAGACTCCCGTCCCCGCTGACATGGCCGTCAACACCGCACGGCTACGCCAGAATTCGCGTCCGCGCCACAGTTCCCGCACTGAGATGCCGACCAACGCGGCGACGGCGGGTGCAAGTGCGACGGTGTAGTACGGGTGGATTACGCCGTGCATGAAGGAGAACACCGCGCCGCTGACCAACAGCCAGCCGCCCCACAACAGCAGCTGAGCCCTGAGATCGTCGGTGCGCGGTCGGCGCGCGGTGAACCAGACGCCGGCCAACAGGCCGATCAGCGCCGCAGGCAGCAGCCATGAGATCTCCGTGCCCATCGACTCCCCGAACAGGCGGCCGATTCCGGCAGCGCCGCCGAACATCGGGCTGCCGCCGCCTGGCCTGCCCTCACCTCCTGCGACACGCTGAATCCCGTTGTATCCCAGCGCGAGCTGCAGAAGGCTGTTGTCGGTCGACCCTCCGATATAGGGGCGCGAGCCTGGAGGCCAGAACTCGACCAGCGCGAGGAACCAGCCGGATGACACGACGATCGACGCGGCGCCGATCAGCAGCTGCCGCAGCCGCTTGGGGACGCTGCCGGGTGCGGCGAGCAGGAACACCAGCGCGAACGCCGGAACCACCAGCGCGGCCTGGAGCATCTTCGTCAGGAAGGCCAGTCCGATCATCGCGCCGGCCAACGCGATCCACCGCGTCGCCCCGGTGCCGATCGCCCGAACCATGAAGTACGCGGCTGCGGTGAGCAGCAGGACGAGCATCGCGTCGGGATTGTTGTATCGGAACATCGCTGCGGCAACGGGTGTGAGCGCCATGACCGCGCCGGCGATCAGGGCGGCGCCCGCGCCGTTGCATCGCTTCACTGTCGCGTGAACCAGGCCCACCGTGCCGACGCCCATCAACGCCTGAGGCAGCAACATCGACCACGCGCTGAAGCCGAAAATCCGCGCGGACAGCACCATCACCCACAGAGATGCGGGCGGCTTGTCGACGGTGATGGCATTGCCGGCGTCAAGAGATCCGAAGAGCCACGCCTTCCAGTCCTGGGTCCCGGCCTGGACAGCCGCCGCGTAGTAGTCGTTGGCCCAGCCCGACGAGCCGAGCCCCCAGAGGTACAGCAGCGCAGTGGCGGCAAGCAGCGTGAACAGCGCCAGGCGCGGCCATGGCAGACGGCGCTTCACCGGTAATTGCCGCGACGCCTCGGCGACGTGATCGTCGAGCAGGGTCATGCAGTGGCCTCCGAGACTCTACGCGGGTGAAACACCCAGCCCCGCAACAGAACAAAGCGGATCGCAGTGGCCGCCAGGTTGGCGCCGACGAGCACTGCGAGCTCAACGCCGCGGTGAGGTTGTCCCACCATGAGGTGCAGAAGGGCCAGGGAACCGCTTGTCACCGCGAGCGCGATGCCAAACACCCCAAGTGCTTCCAGGTGGTGTCGCGCCGCCCGTGCCGCGCCCCGCACGCCGAACGTGAAGCGCCGGTTCGCGGCGGTGTTGGCGATCGCAGTCAGCAGCAGGGCCAGCAGGTTGGCGAGTTGGGCACCTGCAACTTGTTGCATGGCGACGAAGAGCAACAGGTACGCAACAGTGCTTGCGATGCCGATTGCCGTGAACCGGACCGCCTGGCGCAGAAGGGATCGCGGTGGGGCCGCGCGCGACGAACCCAGCTGGTCTGCCAGCGCCTGCACCGGAATGGTGCCGGTGGCAAAGCCTTTCAGCAGCCGGGCGATCCCCTTGAGATCGGCGGTGGCCGTCGAGATGATGTCGACACGGCTGTCGGGGTCGTCGACCCAGTCCACCGGGACTTCGTGAATGCGCAGCCCGCTGCGCTGGGCTAGCACCAGCAATTCAGTGTCGAAAAACCACCCGGTGTCCACGACGTGGGGAAGCAGACGCGCAGCGACGTCGGCGCGGATGGCTTTGAATCCACACTGGGCGTCCGAAAAGCCAGCTGCCAAAGTGGATTTCAGCAGGAAGTTGTAGCAGCGGGAGATGATTTCCCGTTTGGTGCCGCGCACCACCCGCGAGCCACGTGCCAGGCGCGAGCCGATCGCCAGGTCGGAGTGACCGGAGATGAGAGGTGCGACCAGGGGCGCCAGTGCCGCGAGATCGGTGGACAGGTCGACGTCCATGTATGCCAGCACCGGCGAGTCCGACGTCGACCACACCGCGTGGAGTGCGCGGCCGCGGCCCTTCTGCTCGAGCCGGACGACCCGCACGTCGGGCAGCTCCCGTGCCAATTGTGCTGCGATTCGCGGTGTGTCGTCGGTGCTGGCGTTGTCGGCGATGGTGATTCGTGCCGAGA
>JAVHWG010000474.1:0-13321 GCA_032159965.1 Mycobacterium sp. | reverse complement strand
GGCAGAGGCTATGACGCTTAGTGCGAAACTGTATTCCGCACGGCCTCCACTCGCACTTCCCCGCGTGGAATACAGTTTCGGCGGCCTCGCCCGGATCAGCTCAGGCTTACCAACTGGTCGATCGAGTCGTAGGGCAGGTCTCCGTCCACCACCGCGGACACCGTCATGTTCTTCAACGTGATGGACCCGTCGTGGTTGTCCAGAAACGCCGTGTCCGCCGCATCTCTACCCGTGGCGATGCGCACCATGGACTGCCGGGGGGCCAGCAATGTCGCATCGACGACCCGCCACTCCCCCTCGACGAAAGCCTCGGCGACCGCGTGAAAGTCCATCGGGCTGCATCCCGGCGCGTACACGGCAACCAATCGCGCAGGCACATTGATCGCACGCAGTACAGCGATCACCAAATGCGCGTAGTCACGGCAGACACCCTCACCGGCCAGCAGGGTGTCGACGGCACCGTCGATCGGATCACTGGACCCCGGAACGTAGCTCAGACGGGCTCCGACCCACGACGACACCTTCTCCAGCAACGCCGCCGAGGTCGCGTACTGCCCGAACTCGGTGGCCGCGAAACCGAAGAACTTGTCGGCTTCGGCGTACCGGCTGGGGCGCACGTAGGTGATCAAGTCGATGTCCCGCACCGGCTCACGTTGGGCATGCCCGACGACTGTCGCCGCGTACGACATGGTCACGATCCCCTCAGACACCTGCAGGGTATGAATCCGTGAGTTGTGATCGCCGATGATCTCCCGCGGCTCACATGGCTTGCCGTCCAACCGTATTGCCAGCGACTCGGTGATCTCGATGCCGGGCTCCCGTGCGACCGCGATCTGGAAGTCCAGCGTCGTCGGTGCAGTCACCTCGATCTCGATCTCGGCGCCCACCCTGCGTGTCATCTCATCGGTCATGGTGTCACCTCCGGATTCCTTGCGTTGCCACCATGCCGCCATGCCGTACCGCGCTTTCGTCGAGTCGGTGGGTTGCAGCCAGTCCATCGGCACGCTGCGAGCCACTGGCCCGGTGGCGCAAGGGAATTCGGATCGACTATCCGCGGACGACGCTGGTCTTGACGTCGAGCCGCCGCGGATCTTCGGTCACACCCTCAAGCTGATGGTCCTGGAGCCTGCCGACGAACCACTGAATATCGACACACTACGCGCTGCGGTCGCAGCCCGCCTACCTAGCCAGCCGCGCGCAACGCAACGGTCGATTCGTCGGCGCCCGCACCGCGATGGGTCACGGCGCACGATTTCGAGCCGGCCATGCATCATGCCCTGCGCGTGTCCGCAGCAATCGAATAGTTAGGCGGCGCGGCGAACTTCGCGGCGGTCCTCGCGCCAGGCGCGCACCGCAGCGATCGCTGACTTCAGGCCACGACGCGTGCCTGTCGTCGGGTCGGTGCCGGCGTAGCCAGGCTCCAGCTCGGCGAACATCAGCTCACTACGGGTTTCCGGCGCGTCATCCTTGGTGTCGCTCAGATACTTGTCCGGCAACGACAACTTGGCGATGGTGCGCCACGTCTTTCCGTACTGCACCAGGAACGGTCCTGTGGTGTAAGGCAAGTCGTACTTTTCACACAGTGCCCGCACCCGCACCGAGATCTCCGCGAGCCGGTTGCTGGGCAGGTCGGGATACAGATGGTGCTCGATCTGATACGACAGGTTGCCGCTCATGAAACCCAACGCCGGGCCGGAGTCGAAGTTCGCGCTGCCGAGCATCTGACGCAGGTACCACTCGCCCTTGGTCTCGCCCGCCATATCGGTCTTGGTGAATTTCTCTGCGCCGTCAGGGAAGTGGCCGCAGAAGATTACAGCGTTGGCCCAGATGTTGCGGATCACGTTGGCCACCGCGTTGGCGGTCAACGTGGATTTGAACGTCGCCGCGGGCGACGCCGATGTGATGGCCGGGAATGCCACGTAGTCCTTGACCAGCTGCCTGCCGACCTTCGCCGACGCCTCGCGAACCCGCACCTGCGTGGCCTTGCGGTTCGCCTTTCCGCCCTTGAACATCTTGCCGAGCTCCAGATGCTGCAGCGCGACGCCCCATTCGAACCCGACCGCGAGGATCGTGTTCCACAACAGGTTGAGAAGGTTGAATTTCTGCCAGCGCTGATCACGGGTGACGCGCAGCATGCCGTAGCCGACGTCGTCGTCCATCCCGAGGATGTTCGTGTACTTGTGGTGCTGGAAGTTGTGGGTGAATCGCCAGTGCTTGGACGCACCACCCATGTCCCACTCCCACGACGAGGAGTGAATCTCGGGATCGTTCATCCAATCCCACTGGCCGTGCATGACGTTGTGGCTGATCTCCATGTTCTCGATGATCTTGGCCACACCCAGGGTGGTGGCGCCTGCCCACCAGGCCGAACGCTTCGAGCTCGCTGCCAGCATCACGCGGCCGGCGATCTCCAGAGTGCGCTGCGCCGCGATCGTCCGGCGGATGTAGCGCGCGTCGCGCTCGCCACGGGAGTCCTCGATGTCTTGGCGGATCGCGTCGAGTTCGAGGCCCAGGCTCTCGATATCGGCGTCCGTGAGATGGGTGAACGCGGGAACGTCGGTTATCGCCATCGCATTCTCCTTTCGTCGGTCGCTTTCTACGTTATCGTAACCTACGGTTCCGTAGGTTACTAGCCGGTAATGCCTAGATGTCGACTACGCAATCTCCTGATGCCGACGAGATGCACGTCTGGACCCGCATGCCGGGTTCGTGCTCGACACCGGTGCGAAGATCGCGCACGTGGCCGTCGACGAGGTCGACGACGCATGACTGGCAGATACCCATGCGGCATCCGAAAGGCATCTGCACGCCGGCATCTTCGCCGGCTTCCATCAACGAGGTCGCGGCATCGGCGATCGCCGTCTTTCCACTGCGGGCAAACGTCACCGTGCCGCCGGCACCCTGGGCTGCCGTCCTGGCCGCCGCGAACCGCTCGATGTGCAACTTCTCGGCGATACCCGCGTCGGCCCACACACGCTGCGCTGCCTCGAGCATCCCCTGCGGCCCGCAGGCCCACGTCTGTCGCTCCCGCCAATCCGGTACCAGGCCGGGCAGCGAGGCCAGATCCATCCGACCCTGCGTCCGGGTGGCCCGCACCTCGAGGCGATAGCCCGGATGGTCCCGCGCCAGGTCGGCAAGTTCGGCGGCGAACAGCACGTCGGATTCCGTTGGTGCGGAATGAATGTGGCGGACGTCAGCGATCTGGTCGCGACGGGCCAGCGTACGGAGCATCGACATCACCGGCGTGATACCGGATCCGCCGGTGAGGAACAACACTGACCCAGGCGCGGGATCGGGCATGACGAAGTTGCCCTGCGGCGGGGCGAGTCGCACGATCGTGCCCGCCGCGAGGCCGTCGACCAGGTGGGTCGAGAGGAATCCCTCGGGCATCGCCTTGACGGTGATGGTGATGGTCCGGCTTCCGGTGACCGCCGGGGACGTCAACGAATACGACCGCCAGCGCCAGCGCCCGTCGACCAGCACGCCGATACCGATGTACTGGCCCGGTTGGTAGTTGAACTCGAATCCCCACCCCGGCTTGATCACCAGCGTCGCGGAGTCTGCGGTCTCCCGCCGGACGTCCAGCACGCGGCCGCGAAGCTCACGAGCGGACCACAGCGGGTTGGCCAGCCGCAGGTAGTCGTCAGGCAGTAGCGGAGTGGTAATACGCCCCGCCAGAGCCCGCAGCGTCTTCCACACCGGGTGTTTGGCCGCCGTGCCGGAGACCGCCGGGGGACGTGTATCGACAACGACAGCAGTGGGCTTGTGCACCTTCGATGCCATGGAACCTACGGTACCGTAACCTACGGATTCGTAACAACTCGGAATCAGAGCAATTCGAGGAGGAAAGGCAGCTCCTGCGGGGCGTACCAGGCCAGGTCGTGGTCCTGCGCGTCCCCGACGAGCAGTTCGGCGTCCTCGTCTCCGAGATCGGCCTCATCGACCACCTCTAACGCCGCTTCGACGTCGTGCTCGGCAGCCGGATTGTCGACGTGCACACAGACCACCCGATCCATCGGAATGGGTCCGACGAGTCGCACTACAGCGTCGTCGAGCAGCGGCAGCGGTGTCGCGTTATCCACGTCGGCCACCAGGACCGCCCGTCGCCGCGGCATGTCGGACGCATCGCTGGTGAGCAGCCGCATCGACGCCAGCGCCGCCTCTCGCAAAGCGACCTCGGCCAGCTCGTCGTCGTCGCCCTCGGCGTAAGCCTCCCTCAGCGTCGGCGTCACCGCGAACGCGGTCCCGTTGACCGGCTTCAGTACCCCGTCGGCCACCAGCCGCTGCAGCATCGCCAAAGTCGTTGGGACATACACCCGCATGCCGAAACACTAGCCGTCAGACTTGACCTCAACGCGCGTTGAGGTCATAACCTCCAACGAACATCCACCACGGAGGCGCGAACAACATGGGCAATTCGACCGACGGCCGCATCTGGTTCGTGACAGGGGCCAGCAGCGGCTTCGGGCGTGCGATCGCCGAGGCGGCGGTTGCCGCAGGTGATTTCGTGGTGGCGGCGGTGCGCCGGCCGGAGCAGTTGGACGATTTCAAGAATGCCCATTCCGGCCAGGTCGAGACCATTCGCCTCGACGTCACCGACACCAAGGCCGCCGCCGCGGCGGTCGCCGACGTCGAGGCGCGGCACGGCAGGATCGATGTGCTGGTCAACAACGCGGGCCGCGGCCAGGTCGGCGCGGTCGAGGAAACGACCGACGACGAATTGCGAGACCTGTTCGAGCTGCACTTCTTCGGCCCGGCGGCGCTGACGAGGGCGGTGCTGCCGGCCATGCGGGCACGGCGCGATGGAGCCATCGTGCAGATGTCGTCTTACGGCGGGCAGGTAACCGCCCCAGGCTTTTCGGCCTACGCAGCAACCAAATTCGCACTCGAGGGTTTCTCCGAGTCGCTGGCGTCCGAGGTCACACCGCTGGGAATCAGGGTGTTGATCGTGGAACCCGGCGCCTTCCGCACCAGCTTCTCGGGCGGCGGGCTTGCGCAGAGCGCGGAGATCGACGACTACGCCGACACCGTGGGCCCGACGAGGTCGATGATCACGGGAATCAACGGCACCCAGCCCGGCGACCCGGCCAAAGCCGCGAAGGCGATCCTGGACGCGCTGGCCGCCGACGACCCTCCGCTGCGACTACCGCTCGGCGACGACGCCGTCGACGCCATCCTCGAACACCTCGGCACGGTGGAAACCGAGGTCCGCGAATGGGAATCGGTATCGCGGAGCACCAACTTCGAGTAACGCTACTTCGCGGTTTCCAGCAGCTCGTCGAGTGACTCGCGCAACAACGACGGCAGCAACTCGACGTCGCTCATCGCGTCACGGTCGGCGTTGATGCCGAAATACAGCTCGCCGCAATACGACGTCACCCCGATGGCGAGGGCCTGGTTGTGCAGCAGCGGCGGCACGGCATAGGTCTCGAGCAGTTTCGCGCCAGCGATGTACATCTGCGACTGCGGACCGGGAACATTTGTGATCAACATGTTGAACACCCGCGCCGAGAAGTTGGTGGCGACCCGAATTCCCATGGCGTGCAGGGTCGGTGGTGCGAATCCCGACAGCGTGACAATCGTGCGGGCGTCCACCAGGCTTGGGGCGGTGGGATGCGACTCGGTGGCGTGAGCGATCTGCGACAGGCGAACAACGGGGTTGCCCTCACCGACCGGCAGGTCCACCAGAAACGGCGTCACCTCGCTGATCGCCTGGCCCGGCCCCGCACTGGTCTCGAGGTGGGCATCCGGGTACACCGACATCGGCGCCATGGCCCGCACACTCACTGGCGTCATCACGGGCTCGCCGCGCGAGAGCAGCCAGTTGCGCAGCGCCCCCGTGACCACGGCCAGCACGATGTCGTTGACGTTGCAGTCGTAGCGCGCACGCAGCTTGCGGTAGTCCTCGAGCCGGCCGGTGGCGACGGTGAACCGCCGGTTACGCGACACCGCGGTGTTCAGCGGGCTGTCCGGGGCGGTGCCTCGCAGGACGGTGCGGGCCGTGTGCAAGACGCTGCGCCCCACATCGGCGAGGTAGCCGGCGTTGGCGGCGACGTCGTTCATCGTCGAACGAACGACCTCGAGCTGCGTCGTCGGCCGCGCCACCCATTCGCCGATCGCGCCAAACATGAGGTCCTTCGACGACGGCTCGCGGGCGGGAATCCAGATGTCCTCGCCGAACGCCGGCTGGCGCTGGGTACGGTCGGCGATCACATGCCCGATCTCCGGCGCGGACATCCCGTTGACCAGCGCCTGGTGTGACTTCGTGTAAAGCGCGAGGCGGTTCTTCTCGAGGCCTTCGACCAAGTACATCTCCCAAAGCGGCCGCGACCTGTCCAGCGGTCGCGACGCCAGCCGCGCCACAAGTTCATGCAGTTGGTCGTCGCTGCCCGGCGACGGCAGGGCGGACCGACGGACGTGGTAGGTGATGTCGAAATCCGGATCGTCGACCCACACCGGACGTGCGAGCCCAAGGGTGACCTCTCGCACCTTCTGCCGGTAACGCGGAACCTGCGGCAGTCGCTGCTCGACCGTCGTGAGCAGCGACTCGTACGACAGGCCGGCTTTCGGTCGGCGCAAGATCGACAGAGAGCCGACGTACATCGGCGTCGCGGTGTTCTCTAGGTGATAGAACGCCGCGTCCGACGCCGACAACCGGGTAACCACTGCGCGACCTCCCCTCCGAACTCAGCCGCAGACACCGACACGGTAACCGCAGACGCCGTTACCCCGCACCGCGGGCAGGCTGTGCTGGTGCGATGGAACGAGTCTGGGCACCACCGCGTCTCTCAGACATGAGCCAGGACCAGTCCGTCGTCCCCGTCATCGACTGCGAGCCGCCCGTCGGGGCGCCGTGGCACGCGTCGCCGTTGGCCGCGCGGCGCCGTCCGACGCATCGGCGGCTTGCGGTGGTGCCGCCGGTCCAGCACCAGGCATCGGCCCACGCCGCGGCGTTCTTCGCGGACACCGCGCTGCGCGGAGTTCTGGAGGTCATCGATGGGCGACGACCGTTCGCGCAGGTCAGGCCTTTGCTGGGGGGCGGACTGGCCGAGGCGGTGATCGGCCTGGCCAGGTCGCGTCCCGGTGTGGGGCTCGCTGCCGCGAAGCTGCGCCAGGTACGGCTGCGCATCGTGGACCGCGATGGCGACGTCGCCGAGGTGTTCGCCACGTACTGCCGCGGCGATCGAGTGCGGGCAATTGCCGGGCGGGTCGAGCGCGCCGACGTCCGAGGTCGCCGACGGTGGCGGCTGGTCGCACTTCAGGTGGGCTAGCGTGTGGAGCTGTGAAAGGCGACACGATCAGTGTGGAACGACTCATCAAGGCCCCGGCGAGCGAGATCTTCGCGTTCCTCGCCGACGCCGGAAAGCACGCCACCATCGACGGGTCGGGCTTGGTTCAGCATTCGACGGCGGATTCGGTTCCGCTGACGAAGGGCTCCAAGTTCGGGATGTCGATGAAGATGGGGCTCCCGTACAAGACCACCAATACCGTCATCGAGTTCGAGCAGGATCGCCGCATCGCATGGAAGACGACTTTTGTCGGCGGCCTCGTCGGCGGCCGGATCTGGCGGTACGAACTCAGCCCCACCGATGGCGGGACGCTGGTGCGTGAGACATGGGACCTGTCTCAGGACAAGCAGCGGCGGATGCTGAAGACCGACAAGATGGCCAAGCAAGCCGAAGACGGGATGCGGGCGACGCTCGAGAAGATCGCGGAGCTCGTCGAGAAGGGTTGAGCCCCGGGCATTGTCACGTCCGACGCGTCTTCGGCGGCTTCGGACCGCGGCCCTGACGACGCGCGGCTTCGCGCCGTTCGCGCCGCGTACCGCCCGAGGCGACGCCCGCGGGCTCTCCGCCGCCGTTGCGTCGCTGCACCTCGGCGGAGCCATCCTCGGACGGGCCGCTATAGGTGAGGCGCTGCTCGCCGGCCCCGGAATCTCCGTCAACTCCCTTGGCGCGCAACGCCGGCGGCGGAGTGGCCTCACGCTCTTTGGTGGCGACCGCGCCCTCTTGAGCGTTCGTTGCAGCAGCCGCGGCGAGAGCGGCCAATCCCTGCGGAGCGGCCACCGGTGCGACGCTCTGCGCCTGGGGGGCCGCCACGGGCTCCACCGCCACGTTGAACAGGAAGCCGACCGACTCCTCCTTCAACCCGTCCAGCATGCCGATGAACATGTCGTAACCCTCGCGCTGGTACTCGACCAGCGGGTCGCGCTGCGCCAATGCACGCAGACCGATGCCTTCCTTGAGATAGTCCATCTCGTAGAGGTGCTCGCGCCACTTGCGGTCCAGGACATTGAGCAAAATGTTGCGCTCGAGCTGGCGCATCGCTCCCTCACCGGCCATTTCGGTCAGCTCGGCCTCGCGCTTCTCATACGCCTTCTCGACGTCATCCACCAGCGCGTCGAACAATTCCTCGCTGGTCAGGTCGTCGATCTCGTCGCGCCGGTGGGTCAGGTCCGTGTAGTCGATGCCGACTGGATAAAGCTGTTTCAGCGCCGTCCACAGCTGGTCGAGATCCCAATCCTCGGCGTAACCCTCGGCGGTGGCGCCGTCGACATAGGCCTTGATGACGTCGCGCACCATTTCCAGCGCCTGCTCTTTGAGGTTCTCACCTTCCAGAATGCGCTTGCGCTCGGCATAGATGACCTTGCGCTGCTGGTTCATCACCTCGTCGTATTTCAGGACGTTTTTGCGCACCTCGAAGTTCTGCTGCTCGACCTGCGTCTGGGCACTCCTGATTGCGCGGGTGACCATCTTGGCCTCGATCGGCACGTCGTCGGGCAGGTTCAACCGGTTCAGCAACGCTTCCAGCGTCTCGCCGTTGAACCGTCGCATCAGCTCGTCGCCGAGAGAGAGGTAGAACCGGGACTCGCCGGGGTCACCCTGGCGGCCCGAACGGCCACGCAGCTGATTGTCGATACGCCTGGACTCGTGCCGCTCGGTGCCCAGCACGTACAGCCCGCCGGCCTCGATGACCTCTTTGGCCTCAGCGGTGGCCTCGGCCTTCACCTTCGGCAGCTCCTCGTGCCAGGCCGCTTCGTAGTCCTCAGGCGTCTCGACCGGGTCGAGGCCGCGGTCGCGCAGTCGCGTGTCAGCAAGGAAGTCGACGTTGCCGCCGAGCACGATGTCCGTGCCGCGGCCCGCCATGTTCGTCGCCACCGTGATCGCGCCGCGCCTGCCGGCCTCGGCGATGATCCCGGCCTCCTGCTCGTGATATTTCGCGTTGAGCACGTTGTGCGGAACCCGGCGCTTCTGGAACTGCCGCGACAGGTACTCGGAGCGTTCGACGCTGGTGGTGCCGATCAGCACCGGCTGACCCTTCTCGTACCTCTCGACGACGTCGTCGACCACCGCGATGTACTTGGCCTCTTCGGTTTTGTAGATGAGGTCGGACCTGTCGGTGCGGATCATCTCCTTATTGGTCGGGATCGACACCACACCGAGCTTGTAGATCTCGTGCAGCTCCGCCGCCTCCGTCTCGGCCGTGCCCGTCATGCCGGACAACTTGTCGTAGAGCCGGAAGTAGTTCTGGAGCGTGATCGTGGCCAGCGTCTGGTTCTCGGCCTTGATCTCGACGTTTTCCTTGGCCTCGATGGCCTGGTGCATGCCTTCGTTGTAGCGGCGGCCGAGCAGCACACGGCCGGTGAACTCGTCGACGATCAGCACCTCGCCGTCGCGGACGATGTAGTCCTTGTCGCGCTGGAACAGCTCCTTGGCCTTGATCGCATTGTTGAGATAGCTGACCAATGGCGAATTGGCGGCCTCGTAGAGATTGTCGATGCCGAGTTGATCCTCGACGAACTCGACGCCCAGCTCGTGCACGCCGATCGTGCGCTTGCGCAGGTCGATCTCGTAGTGGGTGTCCTTCTCCATCAACGGCGCCAGCCGCGCGAACTCGGTGTACCAGTTCGACGCGCCGTCAGCGGGACCGGAGATGATCAGCGGGGTTCGGGCTTCGTCGATGAGAATCGAGTCCACCTCGTCGACGATCGCGAAGTTGTGGCCGCGCTGCACCAGGTCGTCGAGGCTGTGCGCCATGTTGTCGCGCAGATAGTCGAAACCGAATTCGTTGTTGGTGCCGTAGGTGATGTCGGCGGCATACGCCACGCGCCGCTCGTCGGGCGTCATCTGCGCCAGGATCACCCCGACGTCGAGACCCAGGAAGCGGTGCACCCGGCCCATCCATTCGCTGTCGCGCTTGGCCAGGTAGTCGTTGACGGTGACGATGTGCACGCCCTTGCCGCCGATGCCGTTCAGATACGCGGGCATCGTCGAGGTCAGCGTCTTACCCTCACCGGTCTTCATCTCGGCGACGTTGCCGAAGTGAAGCGCCGCACCACCCATCACCTGCACGTCGAACGGCCGCTGGTCCAGCACCCGCCAAGCCGCTTCCCGCGCGACGGCGAAGGCCTCGGGCAACAGGTCGTCCAGCGACTCGCCGTCGATGTGGCGTTTCTTGAACTCGTCGGTCTTGGCGCGAAGCTCAGCGTCGGTCAGCTTCTCGATGTCGTCGGACAACGATCCGACATAGTCGGCCACGCCTTTGAGGCGCTTGACCATGCGCCCTTCACCGACGCGCAACAACTTCGATAGCACGGACACAGATACGTCCCCTAATTAATTACTTGGAGTCTTCGGCGTGCTCCATGGTAGGCGACGAGCAGAGATGCGAATCAGGACAGCCGAATGAGGCCGTAGTCGTAGGCGTGCCGCCGATACACCACGCAAGGCCGGTCGCTGTCTTTGTCGTGGAAAAGGAAGAAGTCGTGGCCGACCAGTTCCATTTCGTACAGCGCGTCGTCCACCGTCATCGGAGTCGACGGGTGTTCTTTGGTGCGCACTATCCGGCCGGGCTCGCGGTCCTCGGTGTCTGCTCCGTCCAGCGCGGCTTCGGTACCCGCGGGCTCGGGTGCGCGCTCGGGCCACGGAGAGACGACCGCCGTGGCCTCGGCAAGAGACACGGGCGTCTTGTCCCCGTAGTGAATCTTGCGGCGGTCTTTGCTGCGCCGCAGCCTGCTCTCGAGTTTGCAGACGGCCGATTCGAGGGCGGCGTAGAAGCTGTCGGCGCAGGCCTCACCGCGAACCACCGGTCCGCGGCCGCGGGCGGTGATCTCGACGTGCTGGCAGTTCTTGCGCTGACGCCGGTTGCGCTCGTGGTCGAGTTCGACGTCGAAGAGATAGATCGTGCGGTCAAACCGCTCGAGGCGGGCCAGCTTCTGCGACACGTAGAGGCGGAAATGGTCGGGGATCTCGACGTTGCGGCCCTTGACCACGACCTCGGCGTTGGCCATCGGCTCGGATTCGGCGTCGACGTTTTCGATATCGGGGGCCACGAGTTCGGATTCGATGGATCGGCTTGACATACTTGGCAACTCGTTTCTGTCGCGGCATTGCACGCGTGTGGCGTGCCTGATGGTCAGAACTGCGCCAGCGGGTTGGGGAGCTGCACTCGCACAAGCACGCGCCACCCCGCCGGGCCAGAGGTCGAAACATCACCTCCTACCGCTGTCGGTAGTGGCGGCCCCGCACGAAATGGGGCGGCCGCCGTGAAGGATCACGGACTTGTTGTCCCGACGGTAGTCCGTGTTAACCGTCACGTGCCACCCATTTGGCGTACCTGTTGCCAGTTCTTCACGTCGGCATGACGGCTCTGAAATCGGCGTCAGCGTCAAGCGTGAGCATCAAGCGTGAGCATCAAGCGTGGGCAATGGCCATCACGCCGACGACGCGTGCACCTGCCCTTTGCAGGACGCGGACGGACTCGGCGGCTGTCGCCCCGGTGGTCACGATGTCGTCCACAAGGAGCACGGAGCGAGACTCGCCCGAACTTCTGGGACCGACAAGCCGCACCCGGCCGGCGACGTTCGCCTGCCGCGCGGCGGTGGAGAGTCCGACCGAATCGCGTGAGCTCGCCCGCAGCCTCAGCGCCGAGACCACGCCGACGCCGTCGCGGCCGTGGGCGATCGTCGTCGCCACTCGTGCCACCGGATCACCGCCGCGGCGCCGGGCCGCGGAGCGACGGGTGGGCGCGGGCACCAAGGTCAGAGGCAGGTCGACGACCCGCCAGGCGATCAGGCGGTCGAGCCCTGCGCCGAGGGCCGACGCGAGGGGAACGATCAGATCGGAGCGGCCCTTCTCCTTGACGGCGACGATCGCGGCACGCCGCGCGCCGGCATAGCGGCCGAGCGAGAACACCGGCAGCTGCGGATCGACGCGCGGGTTGATCAGCCGGGGGTCGTCGGGCCGCAAAGCCAGCTCATGTGCGCAGGCATCACACCAGCGGGTGGACGGCGCTCCGCACCCGCCGCACTCCAAGGGAAGCACGAGGTCCAGCACACCGCGAGTATGGCGACCAGGACCGACACCGTCGGCTCACTGCTCTGCCGGTTTGTCCACTGACTCGGCTTCGGCTTCCTTGCCCTCGTGGGCTTCCTCGCCTTCTGCGGCTTCGGTTTTCCCGATCGGCTGCTGCGACTCCGCTGACGGGCTGCCCGTCGCCGCCGCCGTCTCACTTGGCTGGGCATCCAGCAGATCGGCGGGTACGTCGGTGCCCTGCGTCGCCGTCTCGGATTGCGTTGCGGCGTCTGCGAATTCGGACTGCTCACGTAGGTGCCAGCCCTGCGGTATCTCGTGGTGGTCGTAGTAGTGCAAAAACAGCGTCAGCGCGTCGGCAGCGGTCAGCACCTCCGCCGGACGTACCGCGTACTCCACACCGCCACGCCTGACCGCCTCGGACTCCTGGTCCTGGTCCGCGGCATCCGGTCGACCGACGGTGTACAGCCGATGCACACCGTCGTCGTCGAGTCGCTTGATCTCCACCGTCAGGCGCTCGGCGCTGCCCGCCGTCTGCAGCCATTCGGTCGGATGCACTTCCTGGTCGTATTCAGCGTCGGCAGGCAACGGATAAATCAGGTAGTAGTCGTATTCGCCGTCGCCGAGCCGGTTGATGATCGCCGCGAGCTGGCCGGGGATCTCTTCGGTGAAGTTGCTCATCCACCCGCTGGAACGGTTGTTCTCGGCAACGTGCGTAGGTCGGTCGAGCCTCATCCTGTTGGCACCGTCCTGACGGCTACTTGGGTGATCTTCACTGTTTCAACGACTCCTTGTTCGTTGACGATCGTCACGTATGCCGGGTTCTGCGGCGACACCGAGGTATCGAACGCACGTTGCCCGGGCGTGAGCGATGCCGTTCCGGACTTGATCTCGATGCCTTCATACGTTCCGTCGGGGAGGCGGGCCAATCCGTCGTAGAACCTACCGTTCGGGGCTCCGCTGACAGATGCCCGCCGCTGTTCGGTGGTCACCCAGCGGCCCGGGTTGGC
>JAVHWG010000430.1:0-8552 GCA_032159965.1 Mycobacterium sp. | reverse complement strand
GCGCCGCACAGCGCCACGCGCGGGACCTGGCGGGCCGCCTGTCCGGCGTTCGCGGCGAGCCCACAGTCACCGCCGGGGGTCCCGCCATGGCCTCAGTCGAGATCAACGAGCAGGCCAAACACGACCTGCTGGTGATGGAGGCGTTCGCGATCCCCTTCAGCTTCCTCGTACTCGTGTGGGTATTCGGTGGCTTGCTGACGGCGGCGGTGCCGTTGGCGGTCGGGGTTTGGGCGATGATCGGAACGGCAGCGATGCTGCGCCTGCTCGCGCATGTCACCGAGATATCGACGTTCGCGTTGAATCTCACCGTCGCAATGGGATTGGCGATGGCCATCGACTACTCCCTGCTGATCCTGAGCCGATTCCGCGACGAACGTTCCGACGGCGCAGGCGTCGACAACGCCTTGAAACGCACGATGGCAACGGCTGGGCGCACGGTGGTTTTCTCGGCGACCACAGTCGGCTGTTCGATGTTGGCGCTCGTGTTGTTCCCGATGTATTTCCTGCGATCGTTCGCTCTCGCCGGAATCACCGTGGTGGCGTTGACGGCGCTGGCGGCTCTGGTGATCTCTCCAGCCGCGATCGTCGTGCTGGGTGCGCGCATCGACGCGTTGGATGTTCGCCCGCTCGGCCGACGGCTGCTGCGCAGACCCCCGGTGCCGATCGGTCAACCTGTCCAGCAGACCTTCTTCTACCGCACGAGCCGGTTCGCGGTCAGCCACGCGTTGCCGATCGCCGTTGGCGGTGTGGCGTTCCTGCTGCTGCTGGGGGCACCGTTCTTGCACACCCGGTGGGGATTTCCCGACGAGCGGATGCTGCCCCGGTCCGCGTCCGCACACCGCGTGGGCGACCAAGTGCGAGAAGGCTTTCCAAACAATGCGGCGACATCGGTGATCGTGACGGTGCCGGATATTTCCGGAACCACGCCCGCCGAGATGGCGCGGTTCGCCAGGGACTTGTCCCTGACCGTCGACGTGACCTCGGTGTCAGCTCCGGACGGGACCTACGTTCAGGGCGTTCGCGTGGGGCCACCGTCGGCACCGACGGCCATCTCCGACGGCAGCGCGTTTCTCACCGTCAACAGCAACGCACCCGAGACCGCCACCACTCATCCGACGCAGCTCGACTGGTTACACGGGGTGACCGGACCGGCAGGCAAGCCCGTCCAGTTCGGAGGTAACGCACAGATCAGCGCCGACAACGCGGCGGCGATCAACTCGCGGTTGCCGCTCGTCCTTCTGATCATCGGCCTGATCACGTTCGTCTTGCTGTTCCTGCTCACGGGCAGCCTCACCTTGCCGATCAAGGCGGTCATCCTCACCGTCTTGTCGCTCACGGCGACCTTCGGCGCTCTCGTGTGGATTTTTCAGGACGGCCATCTGTGGGGGTTGGGGACCACGCCGACGGGAACCCTGGTGGCACACGTGCCGGTGCTGCTCTTTTGCGTGGCGTTCGGTTTGTCGATGGACTACGAAGTCTTTCTCATCGCGCGTATCCGTGAATTTTGGTTGAGCTCACCTAAAGAATCGTTGGCCGACAACGACGAAAGCATCAATCTGGGACTGGCCCGCACCGGCCGGGTGGTGACCGCTGCGGCGCTGCTCATGTCGATTTCGTTCGCGGCGCTGATGGCTTCGGACGTGACCATCATGCGGATGTTCGGGCTCGGCCTGACGTTAGCGGTGCTGATGGACGCCTCGCTGGTACGAATGCTGCTGGTCCCGTCGTTCATGCACTTGCTCGGCCGGGCGAACTGGTGGGCACCGCGGCGGATCGCTGCGTGGCATGCCCGGTTCGGGCTGACCGACGAGCAGGTCGAGAAGCGCTCGCGCGCGCGCAATTTGAATGCCAATCTACAAGCGGGGCGGCACCGTATGCCGCGACGATCTACGCGTCGAGAACTGTGATCTCACCTGTGGATCCGTCGACTTCTATCAACGCACCAGGCGGCAGCCGCACCGTCGCCTCTCTGGCGTTGACCACGCAGGGCACACCGAATTCGCGGGCGACGATCGCCGCATGTGACAGCGGCCCGCCCAATTCGGTGATCACTGCCGCGGTGTAGGCGAACGCAGGGGTGTAGCCGATATCGATCACCTTGGCGACGAGCACGTCGCCGGGCTGGACGTCGCCGATCGAGTCCGACGTGGTGACACGGACACGGCCGCTGGCCCGCCCGTGGCATACGCCAAGCCCGGATAGCGATTCGCCGGCGCGCAACACCGCGGTCGGGGTGCGCGAGGGTTCCCAACTCCCGCTGAACGCCTCCGGGGGGACTAACCGCGATAGCGTGCGCTGCTCCTTGCGACGGCGTGCGACCAGCTCGCGAATCCCGGTCGGCAGAGCGTCCAGCTCATCGACGAGAAGATAGAAGACATCGTCGACGGTGCTGAGTTGTCCAGCCTCCACCAGCCGAGAGCCACACTCGTGCAACAATTTTCGTAACACCCAGATGGCTCGTACCATCTTGTCCCTGCGAATCTCGCGGTCCCGCAGCTGAGCCGCTCCGAAGTGGGCAATCGGTCTGGCGCGCAACGGAATGTCCGGTCGCTGCATTGACGGCGGGGTGGGGAATTCCAGTGCACGAGCGATGATGCGGACGAGAAGTTCCGGGTCGTCACCGAACACCGGTGAGCGCATCTCCACCTCGGCAGGCCCGCGATGTCCGATCACCTCCAGCTCCGCCATGAGCGACCGATGAAAGCCCGGCGCCCGCCGCGCCAGATTGTCGATCAGCGGTCCAGGGCCCGCCAGCACTTCGGTGACGTTGCGGTCCTGTCGCGCCGCCTCGGCCAGGCGCTGGACTGCGGTCAAGGAATTGGCACTCGCCACCTCCGGGCCGGGCGTCGGGCTGAGGTCACGCCCGCACACCACCCGCAGAAGAACGTTGTAAGCCGCGCACACCACGACGGACGCCGACGACAACACCCATCCGTGGACGACGTGATCACGAGCGCTCAGGATCAGAGCGCGCAGCCGCGCATCGTCGAGTGCATCCGGCGTCGCCGCTTGGGATTCCAGATGGTCGACGGCGGCGATGTACTCGCGGGTGTCCACGCCGGCGCCTGCGGACAACCCCACCAGGTTCGTGCCGAACGTCACGACGCCGCGCAACAGCATCCGCAGCCGCGACGACGGCATGGAAGGCCGCTGTGCACCGAACATGGTAATTCCCTTGGCGGTCCGGCCGAAGAAGCCTTCAACGATCATGTCGGACGGGATGAACGGGACCGTTTCGGCCATGAAATGTGCCGAGGTGATGCCCGCGTAGAGACGGTGGCCGAACACGCCGGTGAGGCGAACCGCCATCTCGCGCTGAACCATTCCGCGGGGGCGCAACCGCTCGGAGATCACCAGCGCCGCCGCCCTCGTCCCGCGCACCGTCACCGACGCCGACGACGGTGAGAACGGTCCGGGCAGCGCCTCGGACAGGTTGGTCGCGACGAAGGCGGGGAAGCGGGGATCGATAGGGGTGTCGAATTCACCGTTCGCGCCGGGGAGTCCGGCCGGCTCGGGCCTGACCCCGTCCTCCGCGGGTACATCGACGGCCATGATGTCGCGTACCCGCGGCAACCGCCACGGCAGGGAGACTATGCGCGAGCCGATCGACAGCCGTCCCCGCGCGGCGAGCCTGAAGTCTGTGACGCACTCCTGCGCCGACCACACGGGTGTGTAACCCCATTCTTCGCGCAAGCGTGTGGTATCCAGTGCCGCGTCGACGGCCGAGGACCGGCCCGGAATTCGCACTCGCAGCCGGCCCGCCGCGGCCGCGATATCGCTGAAGCTCACGTGTCCGGATGCGGCGAGATCGACCGGACCGCGGGGTGCTTCAGCGTCCAGCAACGCCCGGACAACCATCCGCTGCACATCCTCGGGATGCACCACGCGGACGCGGCCGGCTGACTTCTGCACGACGACAGGGGCAATGAAGCTGCGCAGCACGGCGTCGTCGACATCACGACCCAGCAGCATCGGGCACCGAAGCACGACCCAGTCGTCGTCGCAGTGATCGAGCACCGATGGGGAGATACTCGCCGGCACCACGACCACCGTCCGCGCGGCGCTGATGATGGCAGGGCCCGCCACCGGCCCGCAGTGCGCGACGGCATCGCATCCGGTCACCGCGTCGTGCACAGCTGCCCCGCTGCCCGGGTCCCCGGATAACCCGCAGACGAAATCGACTGCTCCGGGCCAGCTGATGGGACGTTGCGGCGCAACACCGACGACCACATGTCCCATACTGACCAGCCGTGCGGCGACCCCGCGACCCACGACGCCGTCGGCGCCCGTGATGGCGATCCTCATCTAGTTGTTCTCGTCGTCGTCGAACTCGAAGGCGGTCAACATTTCCTCGAGATCCATGTCCGCAATGTTGTGTTCGGTGACTGCGGGATCACCGCCCTGGTCCTCCGAATGCGCGAGCTTGAGGAGGATGTCCAGAAGCCCCGCCTGGCGCAGCGTTTTGACCGGGATCGAGGCCACCGCACGGGACAGCTCGACCTCGCCCGCCTCGGCCACGCGGACGCCGACGTCGGACTCTTCGACCACTTGGCCACGGATATATGCGGCGAGCTTGGTGGGGTTGGGGTAGTCGAAGATCAGGGTCGGCGACAGGCTCAGTCCCGTCACGGTCTTCAGCCGGTTGCGCAGCTCGACGGCGGTCAGCGAATCGAACCCATGATCGGAGAACGCCAGGTCCGGGTGGATGGCCTCAGGGTGCGGTAGGCCCAGCACGGTGGCCATGTGCGAGCGCAACAAATCCAGCACGACAGCGTGTTGCTCGTCGGCGTCGAGGCCGGCGAGACGTTGCGCCAGGGCGTTTTTCGACTGCGCGGCTGCCAGCGAGTCGTCCACCCGGCGACGGGTGGGACCGATCAGGTCGATGAACATCGGCGGCAGTGTGCCGTCGGCGGCCTTCTTGCGCAACGCGACGCGGTCGATCCGTGCGGCAGCCAGATAGGGTTCACCGGCGAGGATCGCGTCGTCGAAAAGGCTCAACGCATCGTCGAGTGCCAGTGCCAGTATCCCGTCGCGGCCGAGCCGTGCCAGGTCGGCGGCACCGAGCTTTCCCGTCATTGCGCTGGCCTGCTCCCACAATCCCCAGCCCAGCGACACTGCGGTCAGCCCCTCCGAACGGCGGCGCACCGCGAGCGCGTCCAGGAACGCGTTGGCGGCACAGTAGTTGGCCTGACCCGAACCGCCGACCAGCGCTGCCATCGACGAGAACATGACGAACGCTGAAAGATCCATCTCGCGCGTCAGTTCGTGCAGGTTCCACGCGGCGTCCACCTTTGCGCGCAGGACGGCGTCGACACGTTCTGCTGTTAGTGACGTCACGACCGCATCGTCGAGCACGCCTGCCGCGTGTATCACCGCGGACAGCTGGACATCTGCCAGCGACAGCGCCAACGCGTCGCGGTCGGCGGCGTCCACGGCCAGCACCGTGACGCGCGCCCCGGCGTTCTCCAACTCGGCGACCAGTTCGGCAGCACCCATCGCAGCAGAACCACTGCGCGACAACAGGATCAGATCGGACACACCGTGGCTGGCCACGACGTGGCGGGCCAGCGCCGCGCCTGCCATCCCGGTGCCGCCGGTGATCAGCACCGTGCCTGTCGCCCAGGCATCGGGCATGGTCAGCACGACCTTGCCGATGTGCCGGGCCTGGCTGAGATACCGCAGCGCCGCCGGGGCCCGGCGCACATCGAAGGTCGTCACCGGTAGCGGCTCGACGGTGCGCGCGGCGAAAAGCTCCGAAAGCTCACCGAGCATCCGCGCGATGCCGTCCGGTCCCGCCTCGAAGAGATCGAAGGCCCGGTAGTGCACGCCGGGATGGCGCGCCGCGACGGTGTCGGCGTCGCGCAGGTCTGTCTTACCCATCTCCAGGAACACCCCGCCGGGAGCCAACAGCCGCAGCGACGCATCGATGAGGGCCCCGGCCAGTGAATCGAGCACCACGTCCACGCCGCGCCCACCGGTGACCGCGCGGAATTTTTCCTCGAACTCCAGGCTGCGTGAGTCACCGATGTGATCGTCGTCGAAACCCAAGGCGCGCAGGCGGTCCCACTTACCGCGGCTCGCGGTGGCGAAGACCTCCAATCCCCAGTGCCGCGCCAGTTGCACGGCAGCGGAGCCCACACCTCCGGTGGCGGCATGGATCAGCACGGACTGTCCGGGACGCACCGACGCCAACCGGTTCAGCGCGTAAAACGCTGTCGCGAACGCGACCGTCCCGCCGGCGGCTTGTGGCGCCGACCACCCCGGCGGCGTCCGGGTGAGGACTCGGGCGTCGGTGACACCCTCCGATCCGGTGCCGTCGGGAAATAGGCCCATCACCGCGTCGCCGACGGTGAACGCGTCGACGTCGGGGCCGGTTCCGATCACCACACCGCTGGCCTCGATGCCCATGATCGCGTCGCCAGGATACATGCCAAGGGCGATCATCACATCACGGAAGTTGGCGCCGATCGCGGTGATGCGAACCCGGACCTGCCGCGACAACAGCTGCGCATCAGCATCCGGAATAGACTGCAGTACAACATTTTCGAATGTTCCGGACTCGCTGATCCCCAGCCGCCACGGACCTTCAAGGGGCACGCTGAGCGCAGTGTCGGCGGCGTGGCTGGGGTGTACCCGCGGGATGTGGGCCACACCGTCGCGTACGACAACCTGAGGTTCGCCGGCCGCAAGGACGGCGGCCACGGTGGCCTCGGTCACCGGTCCGTCGACATCGGCCAGCACGATCCGGCCGGGATTTTCGGTCTGCGCAGAGCGCACCAGCCCCCACGCCGCGGCCGCGCCCAGATCACCGATGCCACCACCGGGCAGCGCGACAGCACCACGGGTCACCATCAACAACGGCCCGTCCGCCGCGCGCTCCAGTGCAGCCTGCACCGCATCCAGGGCGTAATGGCATGCGGCGTAGGTGCTCTCGACAGCATCCCCGGTGCCTACGGGAAGCTCCACGACCTCGGGATCGGCGACAGCCGGGTCCGATTGCTGTTCAGTCGAGGGCGACCAGCTGACCTCGAAAAGCTCACCGGCGCGGTTACCGCCGACCGCTGCCGCCAGCTGCTGCGCGGTGATCGGGCGGGCCACCATCGAACCCACCGTCAGCACCGGCAACCCGAGACCGTCGGCCAGCTCGATCGATACCGCAGACGGTCCCGTCGGCGCGATCCGAACCCGTGCGGCGGTCGCGCCCGATGCGTGCAATTTCACCTTCTGCCATGAGAACGGCAACGCCATGTGCTTCTCACCCGCGGCCAGCACCACCGCATGCAGCGCGGAATCCAGCAGCACGGGATGAATGCCCAGGCCCTCGGCGCCCGCCCCCTCGGGGACCGACACCTCTGCGAACAGCTCGTCGCCGCGCCGCCACATCGCTCTCAGACCGCGAAACGCCGGACCGTACTGGTAGCCGCGGTCCGCGATCACCTCGTAGGCGTCGTCCACGTCGACGGGCTGCGCGCCGGGCGGTGGCCACGCCGTCAGCTCCGAGCCGGCAGGCACGTCGGCGGTCGCGAGCACGCCCTCAGCGTGAAGTGTCCACGCCGATGCGTCCCCCTCCTGTCGCGAAAAGATCGACACCGCACGCGAACCCGCGTCGTCAGGCGCGTCGACGACCACCTGCACGGCGACCCCTCCGGGGACCAACATCAGCGGAGCGTGCAGCATCAACTCCTCGACGGCGGGGCAGCCCACCTCGTCCCCCGCGCGGATTGCGAGCTCGATGAACCCCGCCCCGGGGAACAGCACCACCCCGGAGACCGCGTGATCGGCCAGCCATGGTTGCGACGACGTGGACAACCGGCCGGTCAGCACCACGCCGCCGGACTCCGGCGATTCCACGACCGCGCCGAGCAACGCATGCTCGGCGCCGGCCAGGCCCAGCCCGGCCGGGTCAGATGCTCCGCCGCGCTCGGCGGACAACCAGAACCGGCGTCGCTCAAAGGCATACGTCGGTAGGTCGACAAGTCCGCCGCTGCCGCACACCGCTCGCCAGTCGACTCCCACCCCCGAGGCGAACGCTTCGGTCAGGCCGGTCATCAGCGCACGCGGCTCGTCGGTGTCCTTGGCCAGCGTGGTGACCGGCACCGCGTCGGGCGCAATCTTCTCCACCGACACGGTCAGCCCGCTGGCAGGCCCGACCTCGATGAAGCGGGTGACCCCCAAGGCGTTCAGTTGGCGCACGCCGTCGGCGAATCGGACCGTCTGACGGATGTTCTGCGCCCAGTATTCGGCGGTGCCGAAACCGTCGTCGGCGGCCTCGCCGGTCACGGTCGACACAATGGGAATGGACGGCTTGGCGATGCCGAGTCCACGCGCCACGATGCTGAGCTCCTCGAGCATCGGCTCCATCAGTGACGAATGGAATGCGTGAGAGACAGCGAGCCGGTGCACCCGGCGTCCCCGACTGCGTAGCTGCTCGGCGACGGCAGCGACGGCGTCCTCGGCACCGGACACGACCACCGAGTCCTCGGCGTTGACCGCCGCGATGTCGGCGCCCTCGACGAGCAGGCTTCCGACTTCCTCTGCGGTGGCCGCGACGG
>JAVHWG010000426.1:0-12918 GCA_032159965.1 Mycobacterium sp. | reverse complement strand
GCCCAAAGACCAGCCGACGATGACACTGTTGCCGGGATGCGCGGCCCAGGTCTTGGTGTATGCCACGGACCCCAACAAGTCTGATCGCCCGCCGTCGTCCGCGCGGGGATTCCAATCCGGTACGACTACGCCGAGTTCGTGGTGACCGGCCAACAACTCGGCCAGGGGTCGGACCGACGCGCGAGCATTCGGTTGCGCGCCGTGCCACAACAGAATTGCCGTCTTCTCGGGTTGCCCGAAGAGGTCGGCCCGTCGGCCAGCGGCGTACTCGACGGTCTCCATGCTGTGGGTCTGCCCTGACGAACACCGCGCTAAACCGCCGGAGCGCGTGGCCATCGGCACGCGAGCACGGCGGACTAGAGTCGAGGCCATGCGCGACGCAATCGCCTCGATAATCGTCCTGCTCGGCGTCTTTGCCGCGTTGTCTGGTCTGTTGTTCTTCTTCCAGGGCATCGGAGTGGTGCAGGGCAGTCCGATGACGGGCACCACCACCTGGACGGTGCTCGGCCCGATCATCGCGCTGATCGGCGTCGCGGTGGCATACACCGGCTGGCGGATGCGCAAGCGCTGACCATGGCGGACGCCGGGTTAGACGTCGTCCTCTCCGGTGGCGTATTGCGGATGACGCTCAACCGGCCTGACAGCCTGAACTCGTTGAACGAAAGCGTGCTTGTCGGTGTTGCCGAGGAACTGGAAACCGCGGCAACCGATCCGCGGGTCAAGGTGGTCCGGATCGGGGGAGTCGGCCGGGCGTTCAGTTCCGGCGGAAGCATCAGCGCTGACGAACTCGCCGCAACGTCGACGCGGCCCCCGGAGGCCCTCCTCGACGCGGCCAATCGGGCCGTGCGGGCCATTTGTGCGCTGCCGCGTCCCGTTGTCGCCGCGGTTCACGGTCCGGCCGTAGGTGGCGGTGCAGCCCTCGCCTTCGCATCTGATGTCGTACTCGCATCGGACGCAGCGTATTTCATGCTGTCCGCGACCAGGATCGGGTTGATGCCCGACTGCGGAGCGACCGCGCTGATCGCCGCGGCCGCGGGCCGGATCCGCGCCATGCGGATGGCGCTGTTGTCCGAGCGAATCTCGGCGTCCGAGGCACTGCAGTGCGGCCTGGTGACCGCGGTCTATCCGGCACACAGGTTCGACGCTGACGTTGACGCGGTACTCGACTTGCTGGCTGCCGGCCCGGCGGCGGCGCAGGGCATGACCAAGGACGCCGTCGACGCGTCAACACTGTCCGGGCTGGAGGATGCATTGAACCGCGAACAACGTTGGCAGAGCTTATTACTCAAGTCCGCGGACTTCACCGAGGGCGCCAGCGCGTTCCAGCAACGGCGGGCACCTGACTTCACGGACCGTTGACGTCGCGCGACTTGAGCAGGTCGATGAAGACGCGCGCCGCGGCGTCCACCCCTTCGTCGTCACCGGTAGCCGTCAGGTCGAGCAACAGACCGCGGACGACCGCCAGCCCCAGACGCGCGCTCGCTCGGTCCGCCGTCCCACTGGTGGCGGCATCGACGTCGCTGAGCCAGTCGTCGACAGCCCCGGGCACCATCCGGGCGAATGGTTCCTCGCCGTGTGCCGCTCTCGAGTAGCACTCGAAGAAAAGGCGTTCGAAAGACCGCAGTTCAGGGCGGCGCACGTCGTCCCACATCGCGGCGAACCCCTCGGCCGGGGTCATCGGCATCGTCTCCAGGACCGTCCGCTGACGGCGTTCGATCTCCTCGACCACTGACAGCATGAGTTCGTCTCGCGACTTGAAGTGGTGGAGCAGCATCCGGTGGCTGGTGCCGACGGACTCGGACACCTGGCGCAGCGAGCGATCGCCGATGCCGCCGGTTGCGAACTCCTCGATGAGCGCGTTCAGGAGTTGTTGACGCCGTCCGCTTTCAGGACGCTGGGCCACTGTGGTTCCGGGCATTCTCAGCCCGATCCTTGAGGCCCTCACCCTCGAGGTCGAGGTAACGCTTCGTCGTGCGAAGCATCAACCGGGCCACCACGGAGCCGATCGGACCGGCCTGTTCAAGTTCCTGACGAACGAGCGTGCGACCGGCGGATAGCGCTACGACCTCATGACGGGCCACGGTCCTGCCGCCGGGGGAACGCTGTTCCCATGTCCAAGACGTACCCGGAGTGACTTCGGTGACTGTCCACACCAGTTTCGGCAGGCGGGGTTGCTTGATCGCGTATCGGTTGCCGATCGCGATCTGGGGACCGTCCAGGCCGTCAAGACGGGTGACGGATTTGGTCCATTCGTGCCAGTGCTCGACGTCGCTGAAGATGTCCCACACCTCAGCGGCCGGTGCGTTGATTTCCACGGAGGCGCGCGTCAACATGTACCAAATGGTACATCGTGGGCGGGTGCTCACGACGAGGGCACCCCTCGAACCGTTGCCGGTCGAGGGGTGCCGTGCTCGTCGACGATCAGACCAGGTCGAACCGGTCGTTGTTCATGATCTTCACCCACGCGGCGACGAAGTCCTCGACGAACTTCTGCTTGGCGTCGTCCTGCGCGTAGACCTCGACGATCGCCCGTAGCACCGAGTTCGAGCCGAATACGAGGTCATTCGCAGTGGCAGTCCACTTGACCGCTCCCGTCGCACGGTCGGTGCCCTGGTAGACGTTCTCCGCCGACTCGGACACCTTCCACTCCGTACCCATGTCAAGCAGGCTGACGAAGAAGTCGTTGCTCAGCACGCCGGGCCTGTCGGTGAACACACCGTGCTTGGTGCCGCCGTGATTGGCCCCTAGAGCCCGCAGACCGCCCACCAGCACGGCCAGTTCTGGAGCGGTCACATCCAGCATGTAGGCCTTGTCCAGCAGCAATTCTTCGAGCGCCGCCTTCTCACCTGGGCGCACGTAGTTGCGGAATCCATCTGCCCGCGGCTCGAGCACCGACATCGCTTCGGCATCGGTGTTCTCCTGGCTGGCGTCGGTGCGACCCGGCGCAAAGTGCACCTGGATTTCGTAGCCGGCGTCCTTTGCAGCCTTCTCCACGGCCGCAGACCCCGCCAGCACGATCAGGTCGGCCAGTGAGACCTTCTTCCCGCCGGACACCGAACCGTTGAAGTCCTGCTGGATCTTCTCGAGTACCGGCAGCGCCCGATCGAGTTCGGTGGGCTCGTTGACCTCCCAGCTCCGCTGAGGCTCAAGTCTGATCCGGGCACCGTTGGCACCACCGCGCTTGTCGGTGCTGCGGAAACTGCTCGCAGCCGCCCACGCCGTCTTGACCAGCTGAGGTACGGACAGCCCCGAATTCAGCACCTGCTCCTTCAATGCGGCGACGTCCTGCTCGTCGATCAGCTCGCCGTCGGCGGCAGGCACCGGGTCCTGCCACAGCTGCGGCTCGGCCACCCACGGTCCGAGGAAACGGCTGACCGGACCCATGTCGCGGTGCAAGAGCTTGTACCAGGCTTTGGCGAAGGCCTCGTTGAGCTCCTCAGGATGATCGAGCCAGCGGCGGGTGATCTGGCCGTAGATGGGATCCACCCGCATCGAGACGTCGGTGACCAGCATCGTGGGCTTGCGCGGCTCGCCGCCGAACGGATCCGGGATGATCGCCTCGGCGTCCTTGGCCTCGAACTGCCAGGCGCCGCCCGGGCTCTTGGTCAGCTCCCACTCGTTGCCGTACAGGATCTCCAGGTAGGCGTTGCTCCACTGCGTCGGCGTGGGGGTCCAGACGACCTCGAGGCCGCTGGTGATCGTGTCGCCGGCATTTCCCGAACCGAAGGGACACTTCCAGCCCAGGCCCTGTTGCTCGATCGGCGCGCCTTCCGGCTCGGGACCGACGTCGTCGGCGCTTGCGCCATGGGTTTTGCCCAGGGTATGGCCGCCGACGATCAGCGCGGCTGTCTCCTCGTCGTTCATCGCCATCCGGCCGAACGTCTCCCGGATGTCGTGAGCCGCAGCCAACGGATCGGGTTCACCTTCCGGCCCTTCGGGATTGACGTAGATCAGGCCCATCGTGGTGGCGCCGTAGCGCTCCTCGAGGTTCCGGGCATCACCGGAGTAGCGCTTGTCGGTGCCGAGCCACTCCTCCTCCTCGCCGAAGATGACCTCTTCGGGCTCCCAGAAGTCGGGACGTCCGAAGGCGAAGCCGAACGTCTCGAAGCCGGCGGACTCCAGTGCCACGTTGCCGGCGAACACCAGCAGGTCGGCCCAGGAGATCTTGCTGCCGTACTTCTTCTTGACCGGCCACAGCAGTCGGCGGGCCTTGTCCAGGTTCGCGTTGTCGGGCCAGCTGTTGAGCGGAGCGAAGCGCTGCATGCCCTGCCCGGCGCCACCGCGTCCGTCGTAGGTGCGGTACGTGCCCGCGGCGTGCCAGCTCATCCGGATGAACAGACCGGCATAGCTGCCGTAATCAGCGGGCCACCAGTCCTGCGAGGTGGTGATCACCGACAGCACATCGGCCTTCAGCGCCTCGACGTCAAGGGACTTGAACGCTTCCGCGTAGCTGAAGTCCTCACCCAGCGGGTTGCCCTTCGACGAGTGCGCGTGCAACCTCGACACATCGATCTGCTCGGGCCACCAGTCCTGATTGGTGCGCGGAGCGTGCGCCTTCGGCTTCGGGGACGCAATTGCCGGGTTTTCGCTCTCACTCTTGCTGGCGGTCGCAGCCTCTGGAGTGGGCGGGCGGCTGTCGGATGTATCAGATGACACAACATTCCTTCCGGGAGTGGGTATTTCGGGCTGTGATCACGGGTGTGATCGCGACGGATGTGATGCAGAACAAGCGGGACACAAACCCCAGTAGATGACCTCGGCCTCGTCGACCACGAATCCGTTGTCGTCGGAGGCGGTCAGGCACGGCGCGTCTCCGACAGCGCAGTCGACGTCCGCGATCACGCCGCACGACCGACAGACCATGTGATGGTGGTTGTCACCCACCCGCGACTCGTAGCGGGCGACGGAGTTGGAGGGCTGGATTCGCCGCACCAGGCCGACCGCGGTCAGAGCAGCCAGCACGTCGTAGACGGCCTGCCGGGACACGTCCGGTAGATCGTCGCGGACGGCACCGAAAATCGTGTCGGTATCGGCGTGCGGATGGGCGTAGACGGCTTGCAGCGCCGCGGTTCGCGGGCGCGTGACGCGCAGGCCGGCGGCGCGCAACTGCGCTGCACAATCCGGCGTCGACGGCACGCTTAAGGCTTACGCCCTTTTCTGGAATGAGTCAAGACTTGTCTCGGCGTGGCGCGGGCCGCCGAAGTGCGAACAGCGGGTAAACACCCGCGCGTACGATCGCGAGATGTCGACGGAGGACGACCTCGACCGTCGGTTCGACTATCTCTTCGAGCCGGCTGTTGTCGACGTCACCGAATCCTCGAC
This sequence comes from Mycobacterium sp., assembly GCA_032159965.1. Classification (GTDB taxonomy): domain Bacteria; phylum Actinomycetota; class Actinomycetes; order Mycobacteriales; family Mycobacteriaceae; genus Mycobacterium. The sequence goes on along the minus strand of JAVHWG010000426.1, from coordinate 7,596 downwards.
GGACGGCGAACCCCACACCGCGTCGACGCCCGATCAGCCGGGGGATCAGACCAGTGAGTCGGCAAGCAAGCTGGTGCCCGTCGCGATCGTGGCGACGACGGTGATCGCCGCCGGGGTCGTCGTCGCGCTGCTGTGGCCCGCGCGACCGGGTCAGACCGACGTCCCAACGAACATCAGCACTCCGTCGACCACGTCGGCGACACCCTCTCTGTCATCGGCTCAACCTCCCGCCGAACCTCTTCCGACCTCTGCCGAGAACTCCCCGCCCGCGCCGCCGACGGTTGGCGCGGTGGTCACGCAATCCGTTCCCGCCGTGCAGGCACCCCAGGCGCCGACAACGGCAGCCACGGTGCCGCAGGGACGCCCGCCCCTGACGCCGTCGACACGCGCACCGATCAGCGTCGCGCCCGAGTCCCGCGCACCGTTGCCCTACCCGCCGTCGCGGGATCCGAGTCGACCCGGCGGTCTGCTGGGTGGCGGAGGGGTGCTGTGATGGAATTCGACCTGTGGCATCGGTAGCCGAGGTCGTCGACGACAGGGTCGTCGGGTTGGCGCGCGCAATGCGCGACCTCGTCAGGGCCGAGGCGGACCAGTCCGAACGAGCGCGCACGCTCACCTCGTCCGTCGTCGACGAAATGTGGGCCACCGGCCTGATGGCGGCGTTCAATCCCGTCCCGGCGGGCGGTGTGGAACCGTCATTCGCCGAGATGATCGAGACCTGGATCGAAATGGCTTGGCAGGACGGATCATTCGGCTGGATCGGCATTGCGAATCTGCCGTCGTCGTTCGCCGCGGCGGCGTATCTGCCCGACGAGGGCTTCGCGGAGGTCTTCACTGCGCATGACAACCACGTCACCATGGGAGGCCAGTTCTTTCCGAACGGGCAGGGCGTCGCCGTCGAGGGCGGCTATCGCCTCAGCGGATCGTGGAGTTTCGGCTCCGGCACCGGCCACAGCGAGTACATCGCCGCCGGTTTCATGCCACTGGAGAACGGCGAAGTCCGCTGGGCGAGCGAGGGTCTCCCGGACATGCAGGTAGCCATCGTCCCTCGAGAAGACATCACGTTCCTCGACAATTGGCACGTGCAGGGGCTCAAGGGCACCGGGTCCTATGACTACAGCGCGCAGGACGTGTTCGTCCCCGAGTGCCGCACCTTCCCGCTGTTCGTCCGCGAGCCGCGCCGGGGCACGTCACCTGCCACCCGTATGGGCCTGATGCCCGTCACCGCCGCGGGCCACGCGTCATGGGCGCTGGGCGTCGCCAAGAGCATGCTCGATGATGTCCAGGAGCTCGCCGCCACGAAATACCGCATGAGCGACATGGCGGCGCTGGCCAGCCGCCCGACCTTTCAGAAGGGCCTTGCCCACCACGTCGCTGGGTGGCGGGCCGCGCGCCTGCTGGTGCTCGATGCGTTCACAACGGCCGAGGCTGCCGTCGCCGCCGGCGACGCCCTCACCCCGGTATTACGTGCCGATATGCGTGCGGCCGCTGTCTACGCAACCGATGTCGCGCGAGGGTGCGCAGAGTGGGCCCATCTGGTCGCCGGCACGACCGCGATCAGAGAGGGCAGCCGCCTCGAGCGCGCGTTCCGCGACATCTACACCGGGACGCAGCACGCCTTCATCAGCGAGAAGGTGTCGATCGACGTGGCCCAGATCTGGCTGGGCATCATCGAAGACCAGCCGGGGCTGTGACTTGACGTTTCTCGCGTCGCTTCCGCTCGTCCTGGCTAGCTGTCTTCCTTGCGGATCAGCTTCCACAGTGCTTCGTGGTCGGGTGCCAGCAGCTCATCGATTCGCGGCTGGTTCACGTCGGCCACAATGATCTCGCCGACCTCCTGATACACGTCGCTGAAGATGCCGTGCGACTTCATCTTCTCGGTCTGATAGATGTTGTCCTCGGTAGGAGTCACGTAGTAGACGATCTCGGCCTTGAAGCGATGAATGAGCCAGACGTGGATCAGATCCATCAAGCGTTTCTGACGCAGTTTCTCGGCAAACGTGTTCTGATCGCGCACCGTGAGAATGCTGCGGCCGTGCCGATCCTTGATGGGGTCCACCACCACGTTGGCGAGCGGCTCGTCGCCCTCGCCGTAGATGCCGAGGTCGAGTACGTCTGAGCCCGCGCGCCGCGGCCGCAACTGCACGCGCAGCTTGTCGGGAAGCTCGTTGTACTCGCTCCACATCGCCAGCCATTCCTCGAGCAGCTTCTTCGGCACCTCGGTCTGCACCAGGTGCTGATGCTGAGTAGAGCCCTCGCCCATGGACTTGGTGGTGGCAGTGCGCCCCGACGACGCGGCGAGCGCGGCATCGCTGCGTGGCCCGCCGACAAGCGTTTGCGGTGTGCGGTAAGGGGATTCGACGAGGCGCATCTTGCGCTGCAAACGTGCGAGCGCCAGCATGCCGTCCTGTTTGAGGGACGTCGCAAACTCCTCGGAGGCCACACCGTCCACCTGGTGTCCGCCGTAGGTGATGAAGTTGAAGACGAAGCCCATCTTGCCGATCTCTTCGGGGAAGGCCTTCATCTCCTCGTCCGTCATACCCGTGGTGTCCCAGTTGAACGAGGGGGACAGGTTGTAGGCGAGCATCTTGTCGGGGTAGACGGCGTGGATCGCCTCTGCGAACTGGCGGGCGTCGGCCAGATCCGCCGTCTTGGTCTCCATCCACAGAATGTCCGCAAACGGCGCTGCAGCAAGCGATTTCGCGATCGCATACGGGATGCCGCCGCGTACCTGGTAGTAGCCCTCCGGCGTCTTGGCCCGCTCGGCATCCCAGGCGACGTCGGCGCCCAACTCCTTGGCCTTCTCGCGCGCGGAGTACTGCGGGGCCGTGCGGGCGAACTCGCGCCATTCCGCCGCGGTCATGTCGGGCGGCTCGCCTTCGCTCTCGCGGAAATCGAGCAGCTCCGCGACGGCCTCGCCGTAGGTCTGCAAGCCGGCGTCGACCTGCCAGGCGTCGACGAACTGGGATTCGATCTTGTCGTAGCTGACGTCGATCGGTTCCTGCGCACCGCCCTTCCAGGCGGCGACCGCGTCGGCGATCGACCTGTGGATGCCCTGACGTTCCAGCCACGCGTCGGCTGCGGCGTACTCGCCTTCGGGCAGGGCGTACAGGAGGTGGCCGTTGAGCTCTACGGCACCGAGGTCGTAGAAGCGGCGTGTCAGGGCAAGGAAGCACGCCTTGTACGACGGAATCCTGAGGTTCGTGACGCCCAGGATGAACGGCTGATCACGCTCGTCAGCGCGACTGTCGAGCAGGTTCGCCGCTTCGGCGTCCGTGCGCGCGACGATGATGCCCGGAACCCGCATGATGTCCAGCTGGAACCGGGCGGTGTTCAGGCGCTTGATCTGTTCGTCGGACGGGACAAGGACCTTGCCGCCCTGGTGACCGCATTTCTTTGTGCCCGGGCGCTGGTCCTCGATGTGGTAGCCGGGCACGCCGGCCTCGACGAAACGCCGGATCAGGTTGCGCACGTGCGGATCGCCGCCGTGGCCGGTGTCGGCGTCGGCGATGATGAACGGCCGGTAGTCGTAAGCCGCCGTGGTAGCCCGCTGTTCCTCGCTCATGCGCTGACGCAGAAATTGCTGGTTGCGGTCCGCGGTGAGCAGCGCGCGAACCAGTCCGGCAGCCTCGTCGGGCACCTGGCTCAGCGGATAGCTGGCGAGATCGGGGCCGGGGTCCTCGCTGATCGAGCCCTTGGCTGAGGTCGCCCACCCGCCCAGGTAGATGCCCTCGATGCCGATCCTCTTCATCACCACGGCCTGCCCCGGAGAGTAGGGCCCGAATGTCGTGATGCTCTTCTTCTCGGCGAACAGCTCACGGAGGCGGGGATAGAACGCTGCCGCAGCCTCGCGCGCCACCGGGTAGTCAGAGGGAATTGTGCCTCGCTGCTCTGCGACCTGGCGCGCTGTGTAGAGACGGATGATCCCCTCGAAACGCGGACTGTCCATGTACCGCTGGGTCGCGGCGACGTCCTCGTCGAAGGGAGTGAGGGCCTCTAGATCCGCATCGATGATGGCCATGACGTTTCAGCATTCCTATCCAGCGCGGTGTCCGTTGACGGTCCCAGACGGGACACTCTGACAATACGACGCGGCTTTGGTGGCGGTGCACGAATAGGCGTCAGCGACCCTGACGCCTATTCGGTGCGTTCGTGTTAACCGGCGTTGATGCAGAAGCCGTTGATACAAGTGCTCGCGTGGCCGGGTCCGGCGTTGGCCTCAGCACCCGGCACGCTGGCACTTGCACCGTCCGGTCCAGCCACAGCGTCGGCACCCGGGACGTATGCGCCGGTCCCGTCGGGCCCCGCCTGTGCACCCGCGCCGGGAACTACCGCGCCGGCGCCATCCGCGCCTGCCACGGCTCCGGCACCCGGCACCGTTGCGCCTGCGCCGTCGGGCCCTGCCTGCGCGCCCGCACCCGGCACCGTCGCGCTCGTGCCCTCGGGTCCCGCGGCGGCGGCGGCACCTGGCACAGTCGCATCGGCACCATCGGGCCCTGCATTCGCACCCGCCGGCGCGGGACCGCAGGGGACTCCATTGGCCTCAACGCAAGGCGGGTTGGCCAGAGCCGGTACAGCAGCAATGGGCAGGGTCGCGAAGGCAGCGGTAGCCGCGGCGGCCAAAATCATCTGAGTTCTGAACTTTTTGCTTGTGTTCGTAACCATAAGAAATGTGTTGCCAACCGTTACCGGCCTTAAACCACCGGGTCTACCTGGGATTACGGGCGGTCACCATTGAGTCACAGTACGAGCAATTCCGGGTTCGCGATGCGGCTCCAGCGCGCCGCACCTGGCACCATTGGTGTTGAAGTGACTGGTGTGACAGATGATCACGCGTTACCCGGCCGGCCGGTCACCGCGCTGTCGCTGAAGAGAATTGGAAGACGAATGAAACGCATCATTGCCCTGGTTGTCGGCCTCGCCCTGCTGGTGGCAACTCCTGGCGTCGCCGCCGCCGACACGACCGCGCCGGCGACCAACAAGCAGTACGTCGACTACGTGATCCAGCGGGCGCTCTCGCAGCGAGGTGTGCCGTACCTCTACGGTGGCGGCGACGCGGCAGGCCCGACGCGGGGCACGGGTCCCGACGTCAACATCGTCGGCTTCGACGCCTCGGGCTTGATGGTGTACGCATTCGGCGGCGTCGGCATCAAGTTGCCCCGACGGTCGGGAGATCAGTACCTGGTCGGCCGCAAGATCGCGCCTGCCCAGGCCCGCCCCGGAGACTTGATGTTCTTCGGGCCCAACGGCAGCGACAGTGTCGCCATGTATTTGGGCAACGGCCAGATGTTGGAAGCCACGCAGCCCGCAGTCGTCGTCACGCCTGCCCGCACCGCGAATATGGCGCCCTACCTTTCGCGCATGATCGATTGGTGATGGGCGGAGTGCGCTGACGCGGGTGGCGTTCCTCAGCTTGGGACTTGACCGGACAGCGGAACGAATTCCCAACCCGCCGCCCGGAGTCCCGTGATCGCACCGCTGACTCCGGCAGAGGTACCGGAATCCGGATGGTTCATGTGGGCAAGGACGATGGCGCCCGGGGCCGCCTGCGAGATTGCCGAACGAACCCGTGCCGCAGACGATGTCGCGCCGTTGTCGGCATTCACCGAAAAACCGACGGGATGCTCACCGAGCGCTTGGACGATCGCGACCGCAACGTCGTCGTAATGGGCGGTGCCGGTCCGAAACCAGGTAGGCGGAGTGCCGGTCAGCGCGGTGAGCCGTACGTGATTGGTCCACACTTCAGCTGCCGCCTCGTCTGCCGACCGGGTTCCCGCAATCCCGTATGCCGCACGTCCCGTGACCGAGAGCGGGACGTGTCGCGTGCCGTGGTTGCCGATTTCGAACAACGGGTTCGCGGCCAGCTGCTCGGCACGGTCGGGGTGCACGTCGAGCCACTTACCACACAGAAACAGCGTGGCAGGGACGCCATTACGGGTGAGCGTCGTAAGCAGCGACTCGTCGCACCCTCCGCCACACGCGTCGAACGTCAACGCGATCTGGCGCCCCGAGCTGCCAAATGTCGTGGCAATTCCCGGCAGCGACATCCCCCAGGCGGTCGGCGCAGCGCCACGGTACCGGGCCGCAACACCCGTCGGGTCGGGGGTGGGCAACGCGGCCGCACTGGGCGCGGCCATGTCCTCACACAACGCGAGGCCGGTGGCGGCAGCCGACCCGGCTAACGCGGCCAGCATCGTCCGGCGGGACAGCACGGGCGAACGCTATCCGCGGTTCCTGATGGCCGGCCGGGCACTCGATGGGAATTAGTTGTCAACCAACAAGACTGACGAGGCCGAGGCGGCGGCCTGCCGATCTTGTGTTCCTGCTTGCTCAGCGTCCCTTCCACTCCGGCTTTCGCTTCTCGCGCCAGGCCCGCGGTCCTTCGGCGGCATCCTGCGTCGCGCCGGCAACCTTGCGCATGGTCTCGCCGAATCGGACGGACTCGATCCAGCCCATGTCCGCGGTCCGCCACGCGACTTCTTTGGTCGCCCGCTGCGCCAGGGGCGCTGCCTCCGTCAGCGTTAGCGCCCACGCCCGAGCCTGAGCTTGCAGATCGTCTGGTTCGACGAGTCTCCAGACCAGACCGATCTCTTTGGCGCGCTCGGCGCTCATCGGCTTTCCCGTCAGGACCAGCTCCATGGCATTGGCCCAACCCACTCGCGGGGGGAGCCGGATGGCTCCCACGATGGTGGGGACGCCAATCGACACTTCGGGGAAAGAGAACGTGGCCTCGGTACTGGCTATCACGAAGTCGCAGAACAGCACACCGGTCAAGCCGTATCCGATACAAGGACCGTGCACTGCGGCGATCGTGGGTTTGAACAACTCCATGCCGCTTTCGAAAGAGTTGATGGTCGGCTTCTCCCAGAACGTGCCGCCGAACGTGCCCACCGAGCCTTCGCCGTCCTTGAGGTCGGCGCCGGCGCAGAAGACGCTGCCACTGGCGGTCAGGATGCCCACCCAGGCGTCCTCATCGTCGCGGAACCGATCCCACGCCGCGTTCAAATCCTGACGCAGTGCGCCGTTGATGGCATTGCGCGCCTCGGGACGGTTCAGGCGAATGGTGGCGATATGGTCTTGCAACTCATAGGTGACCAGGCTCATGGCGCCACCCTAGTTTCGTGGCCGCATCCCACGGGAGCCCCTCCGCGCACGACCAGTGGCGAGCTGGCCCGGCGAGCCTGCCGCACCGAATACATCAGCGGCGAATTAGGCAGGCAATCAGCCTAATTCGGCACCCGCGAGATCGTCAGAGCGCCCGTCTTCGAGCCGCGACCACTGGGCAATGGGTCGCCCGTTGATCCTGGTGTTGGAGCCATCGACCTGCCACCCCTGCGGCCAGCCCGGCGGCGAATCCTCCCAAGGCTCCTGGCGTCCGTACACCGTCAGGTCCATCAGCGCATAGCTGTAGTCCATTGCCTCGACGCCGCGGCGGGTCGTCCAGTAGGTTTCGTAGACCGTGTCACCGTCGCGGAGATAACAGACGAGATGCATCATTCCGACGTGTCTTCCGACGAGAAGTGCATCGAGGGACGGGAGTGCCGAGTACCAGGGCATCCGCCAGCCCATGAATTCGTGATAGCGGTTGCTCTCCTC
>JAVHWG010000421.1:0-5121 GCA_032159965.1 Mycobacterium sp. | reverse complement strand
GTCCCGTCGGCCTTCGGTACGAACCGCTTTTGCGCGGCCTGCTTGGACACCCCCATGCTGGTGCCGATGTCCGTCCACGAGGCACCGGAGCGCCGTGCCTGATCGACGAAGTGTCCGATCAGATGGTCGGCCACCTCACCCAGCGTCTCAGCGACCAACACGGCATCGGTCAGCTGTTCGAGGGCGTCAGAGTGTGCTTTCTTGATTGCGTCGATCAGGTCGTCGAGACGGATGGGATAGGCAATTTTCGCGTCAGAGGCCATGCGTCAACCTTAGGTTGACGACCGCGATTCGTCAACCCCGGGTTGACGGGGCGCCGTTCGATGATTGCAAACGCAACGATGTAATTGAGCTCACGCCCGGTCAAGAGTAAGTTCCGGCAGAGCAGCGGCGTATCAGACCTGGGAGGCTGCGATGCGAGGAACCGCGGATCGGCCATACCGGCGTCACCCGCACAGGATCGCAGTGCTGTTCGCAGCGGTGCTATCGGTCTTAGCCGCAACGGTTGTCAGCGCTCCGGCCGCGAACGCCTTTTCCCGGCCCGGTCTTCCCGTCGAGTACCTCATGGTGCCGTCGGGGTCGATGGGCCGCGACATAAAGGTCGAATTCCAGCCGGGCGGCAGCGGCAGCCACGCCGTGTACCTGCTCGACGGCCTTCGCGCACGCGACGACTGGAACGGTTGGGACATCGAGACCCCGGCCTTCGAGTGGTACTACCAGTCCGGATTGGCCGTCGTCATGCCCGTCGGCGGGATGTCGAGTTTCTACACCGACTGGTATCAGCCGGCGGTCGGGAACGGGGGCACCTGGACGTACAAATGGGAGACGTTCCTGACGTCGGAGCTGCCGTCGTACCTATCCGCCAACAAGGGCATCAGCCCGGGGGGCAATGCGGTCGTGGGCATTTCGATGTCTGGCTCGTCGGCGTTGATCCTTGCCACCTACCATCCGAACAATTTCGTCTACGCGGCGTCGCTGTCGGCCCTGCTGGATCCCTCGCAGGCAATGGGTCCGTTCTTGATCGGAATTTCAATGGGTGACTCCGGCGGGTTCAAATCCGACGCGATGTGGGGCCCGTCCAGCGACCCCGCCTGGGCCCGCAACGATCCGACGCTCCAGATTCCGCAGCTGGTCAGCAACAACACCAGGCTTTGGATCTACGCCGGCAACGGTAAGCCGACCGAACTCGGCGGAGGCGATCTTCCGGCCACCTTCCTGGAAGGTGTGATCCGTGACAGCAACATCAAATTCCAGGACAAGTACCAGGCCGCAGGGGGGCGCAATGCCACCTTCACCTTCCCGAATGGCACGCACAGCTGGGGTTACTGGGGCGCGCAGCTGCAGGCGATGAAGCCGGACCTGTTGAGGACGCTGGGCTAGACGCCGCAGCGCGGTTCCGGACTGACCAGCGCATGCTCCGGCACGCGCGTACGGGCGGCTCTGACCTTGGCGGCGATGCCCACCACGCACGCGAGTTCGATCGCTCCGGCCAGCAGAACCGGCCAAAGCGCTCCCGCAACGATCGCCAAAACGCAGAAGCTCGTCGCAGACGGCGCGCGATGGCCGTCACGTTGATTGCTGTACCCATCGGCGACGGCGAAGACAGTCACCGCAGTCATCAGCCAACCGCATAGGTAGATGCTCAGCCACATCTGGATCACCATCCTTTAGGCGCCGGCCCAACACACCAACATGCGCCCTGACACTGAGCAATGGTGTTCAAGAAGCTGAGAATTGTCCCAAAAGAGTCCGAGTTGTGTCTGGAGCACTCCGCCGAAGCTCCCCAACATGATCGATGCGCTGCCGACGCGCTTTGACGCTGTCAGCTGCCGCTAAGCGGTGTTGCGACCGAGCGCCAAAAAGGGACCCGGGGTTTTCCACCGGGTCCCTTTCTGTTGGGCGGCAGGAACATCGCTCTATCGCGAGCGGTCACCTGCAGACGATGTGGCCGTCAAATTCGGCCGTCAGTACCAATATCGGCGGCCGCCGACGGGGCGACCGACCTGGCCCAGGACCAGGAGAACGATTCCTATGACCAGAAGAATCCAGCCGATCGTCGCGATGAAGTAGGGGACCGGCAGTAGATAGCCAACGAGGATGAGGATGATTCCAAGAACAATCATTTTTGCTCCTTTATCAACGGCCCTGTTGAGGGCCGCCACGGGTGGATGCCCCCGCGCGACGCAGATCAAACCAAAAGCGACTAGCTGTCTCCGCGGAACTCGGCCGTGCCTACCTCAGCGGCGCGACCCCGGCGGCCCCAACTGAACGATGCAGTTCTGATAGGTGCCGTAGGCATTCGTGCAACCACTTCGATAACCGCCGGAACTGCCGACGCTTTGCGATCCGCATTGAAGCGAAACCGAACCATTCGAACTGACCTGCGTGCAGGGATCGGCGACTACGCGAAATCCACCCGCACCTGCGCCCATCCCGACGATGGGCGCGATGACGATCGCCGCCGCGAGCGCGACGACGCATGCCGCGCGCCCGGAAGCGTGAAGGATCGCCATTCCCAATGGCCCCTGTCTCGACCGGTCGTTGTCGTACGTCCGACCTTAGTCGTCGCATACGGCAATAGCGTTGGAGTTTCGCTCAACTCGTTGGCGGCCGGGTGGTAGGCGTTGGTCCGGCGGTCAGTCCTTGTCAGGCATTCCCTGCGGCGCCTCAAGCGGTGGTGTTGCGAAACCTGAATCCTCTGGCGGCAGTTCGAGTTGCTGCTGATCGCCTTCTTGCTGTTTGGCCTGCTGCTCTGCAGCCCAACGGAGGTTGTCGCCGGTATTTTCCGCGTGGTCGGGTGTAGTCACTGATGGTCTCCTTGGGGTCGCGGGAGCGGCGGCGCCCTTTAGGGTCGCGCAGCACCTTCCTCGTACCCGCTGCTGCGGAATTCAAAAGTGGCGCACGCTCCACTTTGGTGACTTCGCCATCGCCTCACGAAAAGCGTTGTTCAATAATCACTTCGGACAAAGATGGAGCTGCTGACAAGGGATCTCGCCCATCGCGGGCGGATCAGGCGGACCGTCTAGCTGATGAACAGGCTGGCGTATCTGGGGCAGTAGGCTTGGACCGCGTCCGCCATGAAGATTGCGTTCTGACGCGGACTGAACGAGGCGTAGTTCTGCAGCATGTTTGCGTAGACCTGATCCGGCGCCAAGCCAGCAGCGAATAACCCGCAGACCGAATGCGCCCTCAGGATGACGGCGTCGCGGCTGGTGAAGTTGACCCCGTCGGCGGCCGCCTTGCGGATGAATGCGTCACCGGTCTCGTCGGCGGCGACGCTGCCGGGGATGGCCAGGCCCAAGCCTGCTACCGATATCGCTGCGCCGACGAGCTTGACAAGACCATTGCGGGTGAACTTCAAACTGACCCCTCACCTTGGACCGAACACAACTTGGTCCGCCCAAGTGAGAATAGCTGTTGGCACCCGTGCGGTTTACCGCGAATCCAGATATTGCTGAGGACCGGCACGGGTGGCAGCAGACCTGCATTCGGTCAGGGTTCGTCCTCGGCACGCCTTGTGCCGCCAACGTGCCCGGGCCCGGTCGCGTCGGGCTCGAGATCAGTTTCTGGAGCCTCGGCCGCGGGCTGCTCATCGGCTGGCGACGCCGTCGTACCGCCCGAGGTCGAACCGGGCGCCGGTGACTTGTAGTCGGCGTCCTCCACCGGTCCGGTAGCACCGCCGACGTTAACCCCACCTACCACGCTTTCGCCGCTTCGGTGAGTGCTGGTGGTCCGACCCTCATAGGGCGGGATTGCCGATCCGGTGTCCTGCGGCGGCAACTCGCCTGTACCACCCAGTGGGCCCTCGTCCTGGCCGCCATAGGAGGGCACACTCTCGTCACCTTCGTAGCTGTCGGACGGTCTGTCGACCGGTCCGCCGGACGGCTGATCTGAGCCGGTGTCACGCGAGCCGGGCTCGCCGCTTGTCTGCCTTGCTTGTTCAGGACCAGTCATTAGTCCCCCTGTCATCGCAGCTGACCGCCGTGGGTTCGCAGCGGACATGATTCGGCTACCCGCGCCCTGGTCAGCGAAACGCTGGGAGCGATGTTTATCTGGCGGCGGCCGGAGGTTGCGGAGCGCCGATCCGTGACGAGATCTGCAACGAATACCGATCATGGCCCTACCGGTGCAGACGCAGGCACCCGAATTATCCGGGGAAGTGCGGTTTCGGCGTGAGGGCGACCGGCTGTGCGTCGATCACGCGACGCCGGTCATGTGGTTTGCTCGCCACGTCCTCGAACACAGCCGAGAGACACCCGATATCGGGTTGAGTTTCGACGGCATCCAGGTGACCCTGCATGCATCCAACGGGCGGTGGATCTGGAAGCTAACCGGCCGCATTTGGTGCCGCGGCTACGTATCCGGCGCCGAGCCCCTTGTCATGCTCGAAGGTAAGTGGCCAGACTGAAGAAGCGCGGCGCCGTGCTGCCCTAGTCCATCGGACACATGAACCACAGGGACCGACTCAGAAAAATGGATCGCATAATGGATTGCTTGTTCCTGGACGGTCCCGATCGCGGTTGACGGGCTGACACAAATTCGATGCCTCAAGAGGTTGAGTCCGAGGCGGTTTGACGGCAGTGCCAGGTGCGTATCGGCCGCTCGGCGGCCAAGGCAGGCGACGATGTCGGAGGAGGGCTTCCGTCAGTCGACTTGTTCTGTGTGGACCGTGAAGTCTGCCGGAGCCCCCTCTGAGGATGTCACGGCGCTGACGGGTCCGAGTTGTTCGAGCCGGGGGCTATTAATTCCCAGCCCGCGTGTTTGACCCTGGGGGCAGTATCACAGTCGCTCCTGCCGGCGGGGTCGGTCGGCCGGCGGAGGTGTCGGCGAAGACGCAGTCCTTAAAGGTCACCCCGTCATCCTGTGTCATAAGGGTGCCATTGATGTTGATGCAGCACGCGCCCTGGATTGCATCCATGTCGGGTGTCTGTCCGTGGTCTTTGTTGTACTTCACAAGGTCAGCGACGCATTGGCTGAATTGCTGGGCCGGGGACTTCGGTTTGGCGTCGGCGGTGAAAGCCGTGGCAACCGACATCGCGGTGACAAAGATGGCGGCAACTGAGATCTGACGCAGAATTGTCGTGGTGGTAATGCGGTGGCAAATAGTCATGCGCTCTCCTT
>JAVHWG010000380.1:0-5101 GCA_032159965.1 Mycobacterium sp. | reverse complement strand
TTGCGGCTGCTGCTGCTGGGGCGGCGTCCATTGCGGCTGCTGCTGTTGCGGTGGGCTCCATTGCGGCTGCTGCTGGGGCGGCGTCCACTGCGGCGGTTGCTGCTGCGGCGGCGGATTCCACGGCGGCTGCTGCGGCGGCGGTTGTTGCTGCGGCGGCGGTTGTTGCTGCGGCGGCGGGTTCCATGGTGGCTGTTGCTGCGGGGGCGGGTTCCACGGCGGCTGCTGCTGCCACGGTGGCTGCTGCTGCGGCGGCGGGTACCACGGCGGTTGCTGCTGCGGCGGGTTCCACGGCGGCCGGTAAACCGGTGGTCGCGGGTACACCGGACCGCCGATGAACGGCGGCAAGAAGATCGGCGGCGCGATCACCGGCGGAGGCAGCGGTGCAGGGGCGTCGGGCACTGGCAGGGGTGCCGCAGGCGCGGGCGGAGGCGCTGCCGGTTCTGGTGGCGGTGCCTGCGGCGCCGGCTCGACGAACACCTGGCGCGGCGGAGCCTGCGGTGCCACTTTCGCCACCGGGACGGGCGCCTTGATCGTTTCGGGGGGAAGAGGTGGGGGCACCTCGATGGACGGGGGCGGAGCAGCCTGAGCCTGGGGCGGCGCGGCGGGCGCCTGGGCGCTGGGAACGAGGACGTTCTCCCCCGGGTTGGCGGTGTTGGGGCGAGTGTCGACCGTCGGCCTGATGCTGACCGCAAGCGTGATGACCAGCGCGACCACTCCGATGATGAAAACGCTTGCCATCGTGCTGCCTACAAGCAGGAACGGACGTCGCATCTCGTCGCGTACAGGGGCTGGCGCATCGTCGACTAGCTCGAACTCGGGGACGCTCGCGCTGGCGAGCCTGAGTTGCGTCGCCGCCCAAGGATCAATCGCTTCGGCCTCTCCGAGACCCACTTCGAGGGGGTCCTGCGAGTAGGCCAAGCCGACCGTCGACGCCTCGAAACGTGGCGCACCGGCTGCGGCTATCGCCGCACCGCGGGTCAGCGCCATCTCGGAATCCTCCGGCGCGCTGACGGGAATGGACACCAAGTGCTCGAGATGTTCTTTGACCGACGTGACGTCGACGCCGGACCCCACGACGAACAACGCCTCGGGCCGCACTTCTTGCGCCTCGACGCTGGTGACCATGTCGGTCATAACCGCCATCGCATCGGCGCTGTGCAGGCTGCGGGTGAGGACCTTCACGATCGAACCGTCGAGAGTCTCGACGACCGAGAGCGTCGCGGTGTCATGGTCGATCAGCATGAGCGCGGTCTTGTCGTAACCGACCGCGCGGCCGACGGCCTGCGCAAGGGCGCCTGCGGCGTGAAGTTCGGAGACCAGGATCACGTCCTCGATGCCGCGCGCGGCCAGTTCGTCGCGCAGAATCGCGGCCTCGTCGTGGTCAGTCCAGGTGACACCGGTGGCGAGCAATCGGTGTCCGCCCGCCGCGGCGCTCTGCTGCGTACCTAGAATCGCCGAGATCACCTGATCCGACGGACCGGGGTTTGCCAAGTCATCGGCGGCCGCGACGTCGAACACGTCGTGATCGATGGTCGAGCCATCCGCCCGCTCGCCCTCGACCAGCACCATCCGGACCTTCGTAGGCGTCATCGAAACGCCGAGTACGATGTCCACAACCCCTCCAGAATATTTGCTAGCTAGCTATGGCCCTTCGGGGCGTACCCACCCAATCGACCCGCCTACTGGAGACTCCATCGCACAAGCAGCCCGATGCGTTACATCCCCCGACGTTTGCTGAGCGTGATGAAGTTTTCAGTGGGCAGAGCTGCGTGGCCCCGCAGTTCCTGCTCGTTAAAACCTTACTCGCCTAGCACGCTCGGCGCGCCAAAGAACTTCAGCCCGGCGTGCTTTCGGGCGGGCTGTCACGTAGGAAATTCTGGTAGGACCGCGATGGCGTCGGCCCCCGCTGACCCTGGTATTTCGAGCCGACCTTGGCGCTCCCGTAGGGGTGTTCGGCGGGGCTTGTGAGACGGAGAAGGCACAGCTGGCCGATCTTCATGCCTGGCCACAACGTGATGGGCAGGTTCGCGACATTGGACAACTCGAGCGTGATGTGGCCGTTGAACCCCGGGTCGATGAACCCGGCCGTCGAGTGAGTCAACAGGCCGAGCCGGCCAAGCGAGGACTTGCCCTCAAGCCGCCCGGCAAGATCGTCGGGCAGGGTGCACATCTCAAGGGTGGAACCGAGCACGAACTCCCCCGGGTGCAGCACGAACGGCTCGCCCGCGATCGGCTCGACAAGGCTGGTCAGCTCGTCCTGCTGTTTCGAGGGGTCGATGTGGGTGTAGCGGGTGTTGTTGAACACGCGGAACAGGCTGTCGAGCCGGACGTCGACGCTGGACGGCTGCACCAAGGCGTCTTCAAACGGCTCGATGCCGAGGCGGCCGGAATTGATCTCAGCGCGGATGTCACGGTCGGAGAGCAGCACCGGTCGAGCGTATCGGCCGGGCTATGTACAACGGCACCTCGCCAAGCATGGCGCCGGACGCTATCGGATGGCGCGCGTGACCTGGCTCAGATTGAACTGCCATCGCTCGACAAGCCGGAAGCCCAGTTCTGCCGGCCGAAAGAATGCCGGATATCTTGAGAAACGCGGACCCGGCTCGAGCGCTACCCCAACCTCGCGGTCCGCGAGCGTCGGGTCCCGCTGAGACAGCGTCCAGATGACGCGGCACTGCGCCAGGCTGTCGAGCACGGCATCGGGCGGCCGGTTCTGCGACCACATCGTTCCCTTCTCGGCGCCCGACTCGCCGAGTCCGACGTCGACGAGCTTTGCGAAGGCCTCCGGCCTGCTTTCGACCAACGCTCGGATGGGCCCGGGCTGCCACGTCACAGTGTCGTCCAACAGCAAACAGTCACCGGGGGCCGCGCGTGCAGTGATGAGGTCGGCGACATCGCTGTAATCCATGCCCAGCTTCGCGTACGGGCTGCGCTGCACCAGATAGTTGGGCAGCGAGGCGACAGCGAAGACGACGATTATGGTGGCTGCTTGCAACGGGTTTCGTGACAATCGCCGGACGCAGACACCCAACAACAGCGCCATTGCCGGCGCCGTGAACGTCAGATACTTGTCAAGATAGACCGGTGTCCGCACGGCGGAGTACACCAACAGAGCGGCGGTGGGCAGAAGCATCCACGCGATGGCAATGGTGACGGCAGCGCTGGGGGTTCGCAACGAGTGAAGCCAGGGCCGGGGCATCGCGCAGACGGCCGCGACAACCAACACGACGGCGGCGATTGCCGCGAACTTCGAATGGTCAAAGTACTGAAATGCCAGATCAATCGGACTGAAAGGCTTGAGACGCCCGATCCAATCGACCTGGCCCACCTGCTTCGACACGTACCAGATGAAGGGAAGCGACAACGCCACGGATGTCGCCGTCGCGGCACCAAACCAGAGGAGTGCACCGCGACGGGCACCTAGGGCTACTAGTGCGACGCAGTGGACCAAAACCATCAAGAGCAAGAAGGCGAACAACACGGACGACGCGAAGAGCAGGCCGCCGTACAGGACCCAGGTCGACGTGCTGTTACGCCGAACCGCGACCACAAGGACCACCGTCAGCAGAACGGCGGCCAATGCCGAGAAAGCGAACGAGCGGGCCTCGATCGCAGCCCACGTGGTCCGCGGCAGGACGGCAAAGAGTAGACCCGACGCCAGGCCAGTGGGCCTGTCAGCCAACGACTTTCCCAGGACGACGACACCGGCCGCGGCTGCGGCGCACGCTAGGCAGCTCGGGACCCGTGACCAAGCCTCGGTGTGCGGCGCGACCTGGAACCATCCGTGCATGAGCACGTAGTAGGCACCGTGGACCGCGTCCACTGACGTGACCAACCGGGCGAGGTCGGGCAGGGATCGTGTCGAGGCCGAAATGGTGGCTGCCTCATCTGCCCAGAACGACGGCCGACCCACCGCGAAAATGCCGACCACAAAGGTGAACAAACCGACGATTGCGGGATCAACCACACGAGCGGTCAGCAGTGCGCGCATCGTTCTTTTCAATCGTGGGGAGTCTTGCGGTCAGCAAAGATAACACCGAAAACGGCTGGTCGAGTGGGTGAGATCGCCGCCCATGTGCCAGGCGTCGGTCGCGGAAACGGTGCGAGCGGGCGGCGGGTCTGAGCAGGGTCGGCGGCGTTGCAGTAATTCGCGCCGGGACAAGCCGCAAGCCGTCCGGCTGAGGGCGGCGGGTAGGCGCTGAAGTGCTAGCCTTCGTGATCGACCTAGTCGCCATGCCGATGTAGTTCAATGGCAGAACATCAGCTTCCCAAGCTGAATACGCGGGTTCGATTCCCGTCATCGGCTCCAGATCTACCGCGACTTTCGATCCTTGTCTTAGGCGCGAGCGGCGCGCGGTCCCGTAACGGTTCCGTAAGCGCAGCTGCGGTATGCGGCGCTGGCGCGGCGTCAGTTGAATGCAGGTGCGACGAACCGTCGCACGATTTGGTGTTCAATCTCGCTGGCGCCGATTGGCCAGACCGCCAGCGACATGACGACGCGAACGATCCATTGGGCAGCTTGCGGGTCGTCGTCGGTTATGCCGGTGAGGTCAGCGGCGAGACGGCTCAACACCGGTGACGAAGGAAGCTCAGTCAGATCACGACCGGCGCTCAACCCCATCATCATCTGGCGCATCGGGTCCGATCGAATGTGTTCCAGTGCGACCGTGATTGCCTTTACCACTCGCTCCGCGCCACTCAGGTCTTTGACGGCGCGTCGAACTGAGTCGACGATGCGGGCCGCCAGGCGGAGCAGAACGGCGTCGCGAATCTGGCCTTTGCCTCCGGCGTAGCGGTAGATAGTCGCCCGCGAACAGTGCACTCGTGCGGCCAAGGCGTCCATGTCGAAGGCTTCCAGGCCGTCCCGTAAGACGAGGTCGGTGGCAGCGGCATAAATACGGTCTGCGGCTGCCGTACGGCGCTCGCCTCCAATGAGCCAATCGTCTCTAACCACCGATACTCCTCTACACAGCATTCGGATCGTCTCAATTCTGAGACAAATCTGACAGTACATTTCAGCGTTTATGCAGGTATGACGCATGACGTGAGACGGCCTTGATCAGAACACTCGGGCCGACATTTCAACTTCGCTGGTACCTAT
>JAVHWG010000363.1:0-5183 GCA_032159965.1 Mycobacterium sp. | reverse complement strand
TGGCCTCGGGGTTGGTGCGCGCAAGCAGCAGACACCAGTCGGCGACGTCGGAGTAGCTGGTCCAGATCTTGTGGCCGTGGACGACGTAGCTGTCGCCGTCACGGGTCGCTTTGGTACGCAACGACGCGAGATCGGAGCCGGCTTCCGGTTCCGAGAAGCCCTGACACCACCGTTCGGTGCCGTTGATCATCCCCGGTAGAAAGCGTTGTTGGAGTTCCTTACTGCCGTGGTGGCCGAGCCCGACGACCAGATAGCCGAGGCTCGGTCGTGGCGGGGCGCCTGCACGCGCCAACTCCTCGTCGACGATCACGTCGTAGACCGGCGGCAGCTCCTGGCCACCGAACTCGCGCTGCCACGACACCCCGAAGAATCCCGCCGAGTAGAGCGCCTGGTGCCACTCACCCTGCCGGGCCCAGTAATCGTCGCCGGACGCGGCGAACGAGCCCCCATGCTCAGTGAGCCAGTCACGCAACCTACCGCGGAAGTCGGCTTCCTCTTGCGAGTCACGAAAGTCCAAAATCGATCTCCTTCAATCGGATCGGAAACAACTCAGCCGACCTCAGCGCGCGCCGCAGGTACACGTGCGCTAGGCACTCCCACGTATTGCCGATTCCACCGTGCACCTGAATGGCGGTTTCGCACACCGTTCGCGCGGCCCGTGAACAGTAGGCCTTGGCGATTGCCGCGGCGCGGATGGCCTCCGTGGGCTCAAGCTCATCGACCGCCCATGCCGCATGTCGCAGCACGCTGATCGACCCTTCGATGAGCGCAAGGCCTTCAGCGAGCATGTGTGCGACGGCCTGATACGACCCGATCGGCTTGCCGTACTGCTCACGGACTTTCGCGTAATTGGCCGCGACGGCGTGCGCGCCGCGCGCAGTGCCCACGATGTCGGCGGTGGTCACCACGATGCCCAGCGCCCGGAACCGGTCGCTGTCCTCTTCCGTGCAATCGCCGACAGGTTCCGCCGGCCCGGTCAGCGTCGCCGTGCTTCTGGTGAGGTCTGCCGTCGCGCGCGGTTCGCCCACCGCGGCGACGAAGACGCCGGTGCCGCCGAGCATCAGTGCGCGTGTGAAACCGCGAGTATCGAAGGCCTGGCCGTGCATTCCCAGCGTGGCTGGTTCATGCTCACCCACCCTCCTTCCGAGATCGTCTGCCAGCGCAGGACCGATGAACGGCACGTCGACCAGGCCGCGCCCGAACTCCTCTGCCACGATCGCGACCTCTACCCCCGATGCCCCGTCCGAGCGCAGCGTCCGCCACCCCGTCACATCGACAGCCTTCTCCAGGCGCGGTATCCGGCCGTCGTCAGATAGGTCATGCACGGACCCTGGTCCGAGATCGTCGGCCAGTTTGCCCGCAGCATCCCGTAGTTGGCGCTGCTCACTTGTCAGACGTGCATCCATGGCGCTCCTTGAGTATTCGGCGCAGTACCTTGCCCGAGGGCAGACGGGGAATGTCGGGGACAAACACCCCCTCGGCAACACGCTTGTACGTCGCCAGCCGGTCATCGACCAGTCTGATAAGGGCGTCCGCGCTCACCTGAGTGCATGTCGAGACTGCGGCGACAATCGCCTCGCCATTGACGGAATCCGGAATGCCGTACACAGCACAGTCTTTGACAGCAGGATGTCCAAGCAGAACGGCTTCGACCTCTTCGGGCGCCACCTGGAATCCGCGAACCTTGATCATCTCCTTGGCCCGACCCGTGATGCGTAGGTAGCCGTCGCCGTCGAGCTCACCGAGGTCACCGGTCCGATACCAGCCGGCGCACAGCGCGTCCGCAGTGGCATCTTCCGGCAGATACCCCGCCATCAACGACTCCGACCGTGCCAGTATCTCACCGCCGATGTCCACGCTGACGCTGACGCCCGGCACCGGCCGGCCGACCGTGTCGAGTCGCACGTCGTCAATCGGACAGCACGCGATTACCGGCAATTCGGTTGTCCCGTAAGCAGTGAGCCATCCGACGCCCGTTCGGCGCGTCACGGCTTGGGCGACACTGGCCGTCACGGGCGTCGCGCACCACATGATGTACCGCAAGGACGACAGGTCGAAACTTTCCAGCCCGGGATGGGAAGCCAGCGCCAAAGCTATTGGTGCCACGGCCATTTCGACCGTGATACGGTCGGCTTCGATGTGGTGCAACACGGCGTCGATGTCGAATCGCGGATGCATCCGCACCCAGGCGCCTGTGTCGAGCGCCGTCATGACGTTCAGCAGTCCGAGGATATGCGACGCCGGCGTGACAATCTGCATCCGGTCCGACGCGGTCAGCTGCAGCGCTGACCGCCAATGACCGATCGCCGCACCGAACGACCGGTGGGTGTGCCGGACGGCCTTCGGCATGCCTGTGGTGCCCGAACTGAACACGAACAGTGCGTCGGCGTCCGCGGCCGGCGCCGGCAACCCACCACTGTCCCGCGCCACCGGTTCGTCCAGATGCAGCATCGGCATCAGTTCGGCGAGCACAGGATGGTCTCCGACCGCATAGCCGGGTCTGGTCACGGCCAGCGCATGCTCCACCTCGGCGTGCTTCCACGCCGGGCTCAGCAGGACCACCGCTGCTCCCAGCCGCCAGATTGCCCATACCGCGACCACGAGTTCCGGGCGGTTCGACGACATCAGCGCCACTCGCTGACCACCTCGGACCCCCCGTTGTCGCAGCGTAGAGGCCATCCCGTCGGCCAGCTCGGCGAGGCTCGACAGGCTCTCGTGCCGCTCGCCGAATGCGAGCGCGGCGCCGTACGTCGACATCGCAGGCATCCTATCGTGGATTGAGAACCTGATTCTCTTATTGATAGAATCGTACTACCAGAGCGGCGGCGAGCGGGAAGGTGCCGGTGGAGGAGTTCAAGAACGCTGAACCGTCGGGGTACGTCGCCGGCACGATCACGATCCATCTCGACCGCCAGAAGGTAGAGGTCCCCCGAACGCCGGGCGAGACGCTGCTGGAAAGCGCCAGACGTGGCGGACTCGCTCCCCCGTTCTCGTGCGAGGCGGGCAACTGCGGAACGTGCATTGCCACGCTGAAGGAGGGCAAGGTGACGATGCGGGTCAACGACGTCCTGGAGGAAGACGAGATCGCCGACGGCTACATCCTGACCTGTCAGAGTGTGCCCGACACCGAGAACGTGACCGTCGTCTACGAGTGACCAGGGCGCGGGTTCAGTTGTGCTCGCCGAGTCCGGGCGGCGGCCGATAGTCCGGCGTGTACCCGACCACCCGGACAGGACTGCCGACCAACCGGTAATCGCCTGCAGTAATGACGATTTCGGGATCCGCCGCCAACGCGTCCGGCAGTGAGCGCACTGCTGCCGCCGGGATGCCGAGCGGACGCAGCCGTGCCTCCCAGCCTTTCGCCGAGTCGCCGGAGAGCGCCCCCGCGACAACGTCGAGGACCTCGTCGCGCCGCGACACACGCTCGGCCATGGTCTCGAATCCGCCAATCGCCGCCTCCGCGGCGAACGTCTTCCAGAACGCGTCGTGGGTGATGAACAGTGCCAGGTATCCGTCTGCCGTCGGAAACAGCTGCGCAGGTACGTAATACGAGTGCGCGCCGTTGCGGTAGCGGCGCGGTTCCACGCCGTCGTTGAGGTAGGCCGAGGCCCGATAGTTCAGCTGGGACAGCATGACGTCCTGCAGGCACACGTCGACCTGTCCACCGCGGCCGGAGATGATCTGCGCCAGAAGGCCCAGCGCGGCGGTCAGGCCCGTCGAGTTGTCCGCCGAGGAATACCCGGGCAGCGTCGGAGGACCGTCGGGATCGCCTGTCAGCGCGGCGATCCCGGTCGCGGCCTGCACCACGTAGTCGAACGCGGGCTCGTCGCCCTCGTCGAGCCCGTAGCCGGTCAGCGCGACGCAGACGATCTTCTCGTTGTGTCGCTTCAACGCGTCGTAGGTGAGCCCCAACCGGCGGATCGCCGACGGCTTCAGGTTGACGAGGAGCGCATGCGCTTGGGCGGCCAGCTCCCCCAGTCGCTGTTGTCCCGCTTCGGTGTTCAGCTCGAGGCAGATGCTGCGTTTGCCCCGGTTCAGGCTCGCGAAGTAGCTGTCGCCGACCTGACGGGAGATCTCGCCGCCGGGCGGCTCGATCTTGGTGACCTCGGCACCCAGATCGGCCAGCATCATCGTGGCGTAGGGCCCGGCCAGCATGGTACCGACCTCGAGGATACGAATCCCCGACAGCGGCCCGCCGCTCATTGGCGGACTTGCTTGCCGAGCTCGCCGATCACCTCGCGCGTGCGGTACTTGGACGCGATGAGCTCGTCGCGGTTGTCGCCGATCGGCAGCAGTCGCACAGACAGGTCTGTCACGCCCGCATCGGCGAACGTCTTGAAACGGGCCAGGATTGCCTCTTCGTCGCCTGCCGCGCAGAGGTCACCGACATCGCGGGCATCGCCGCGCTCCAGCAGCCGCTGATAGTTGGGCGACGTGTCCGCTTCGGCGAGGACCCGATTGGCACGGTCCTTGGCGGTGTCGATCTCGGAGTTCGCACACAGGCATACGGGGATGCCCGCGACGATGCGCGGAGCAGGCCGGCCCGCATCGGCGGCGGCCTTGGTGATCTTGGGTGCGATGTGCTCACCGATCGCGCGCTCGTCGGCCATCCACAGCACCGTGCCGTCGGCGAATTCCCCTGCGATCTGCAGCATTACCGGACCGAGCGCGGCGACCAGCACGGGCATCGTCGTCTGGGCGCCCAGGACCGTCGGACTGTGAACGGTGAACGAGTCGTTCTCCACGTCCACCGGGCCGGGTCCGGCGAGTGCGGCGTTGAGCACCTCGAGGTAGTCGCGCGTGTACGACGCGGGTTTCTCGTAGGGGATGCCGAGCATGTCCCGCACGATCCAGTGGTGCGACGGGCCGACGCCCAGCGCCGTCCGACCGTTCGCAATTGCGTGCACCGACAACGCCTGCCGCGCAAGGGCGATCGGGTGCTGGGCCTGCAGCGGCACCACGGCCGTGCCGAGTTCAATGCGAGAGGTGTGCGCGGCCATCAGCGCCACCATGGTCAACGCGTCGAAATCGTCGGGAACCTGCGGCATCCAAGCGGTGTCCAGGCCCGCCTCTTCAGCCCATTTGATGTCGGAGACCAGCTTCGAGACCTTGCGCGCCATGTCGCCGCGCTCCGCCCCGATCATCACGCCCAGTCTCATTGCCCGGCCCCCCCGTTCACCGCA
>JAVHWG010000355.1:0-6485 GCA_032159965.1 Mycobacterium sp. | reverse complement strand
CGATCCGCACGGTGATGTTGTCGAGCGCGGGCCGGGTCGACGACTTGTACTGCTTGCTGACCTTGTCCAGGGTGATCATCACGGCACGCCAGTGTAGCGGGGGTCCGACACGGTTCCGGTCAGCGCGAGGGCGGGGTCGACGGGCCAGGGCCAGGCACGGCTGACGGCGGCGCGCCCGGGGGTGCGGGCGCGGTGGTGGTCGCAGGGCTCGTCGGCGGGCTCGACGGCGTGCTCGTCGGGGATGTCGGAGTTCCGCTTGTCGGCGAGCCGCTGGTTGTCGTTTCCGTCGGCGAAGTCGTCGACGTCGGCGACGTCGTCTCCGTCGGCGTGGTACGAGTCGGCGTCGGCGTGATCCGTCTCGGCGTCTGCACATTGGTACGCGGCACCCACGTGTACTCCGGGTCGGGCACGAACCCCGGCGGCACCACGTCGGATGCCGGCGCCTGGGCTGGCGGAGGCGTGGGCCGGTATTCCTGGTACAGCCACCACGTCAGAAGGAACGCCAGCAGCAATCCGACCGTCGACGTGCGGAAACGCCCACCGAAGACATAGTTCGGCCAGCCGCGGTTTTCCCTGGTCATCCGATTACCGCGACTCGTCCGGACCCTGCGTCTCGTCCGCCGCACCCTGCGTTGTGGCCGGGTGCACTATCGCACCGACCATGGGTGCGGCCTCCGAGGCGGCGACGACCCCTGCGCGCATGAGCGCACGAACGACGAGGACGCGAAGCCGCCTGCCGACCTCGAACTGCTTGCCGGGCAGCGTCCGGGCCACCATGCGCAGGGTCACGCGCTCGGGCTCGATGCTCTCCACGCCCATCAGCGACGGCGCGTCCAGCAGCAGGTCCTTGAGTTGCGGGTCCTCGGTCGCGTTTTCGCACACATCGTGCAGGACGTCGTTGACCTGGTTCAGGTCTGCCGCGACCGGCACGGGGATGTCGACGACGGCACGCGCCCAGTCCTTGGAAAGGTTCACCGACTTCACGATCTGACCGTTGGGGATGGTAAACACCTCACCCTCACTGGAACGCAGCTTGGTGACGCGGAGCGTGACGTCCTCGACCGTGCCTTCTGCCTCTTTGGCGATACCGCCGACGGTGAGCGCGACGAGGTCGCCGAATCCGTATTGGCGTTCGGTGATGATGAAGAAGCCACTCAGTAGGTCCTGCACGATGCGCTGGGCACCGAAGCCGAGCGCGGCTCCCAGCACCGCGGCCGGTGCGACCAACGATGCGACCGGAACATTGAGGATGTCGGTGATCTCGACCACGACGATCACGTACAGGATCGCAATCGACACCCAGGAGATCACCGAGGCGACGGCCTGGCGGTGCTTGGTGGCCTCGTCACGGACAAGCGCGTCGCTTTCCCGGAAGTCTTCGTCCAGACGCCGGGTGATCCGCCGCGCCGCCCACGTGATGAAGCGGGTCAGCAGAAGTGCCGCGATCACCCACATCGTGATCCGCAGACCCCTGGTGATCACCCACTCACCGACCTGGCCGCGCCAAAACACGTGCCATTGATCGGCCAGAGGCAGCGCAGAGTATGTGTTAGTCGTCATCTTTTCTGTTACGCCACCGGATCCCCGCTTCGAGGAATCCGTCGATGTCTCCGTCCAGTACCGCAGCCGGATTGCCGACTTCGTATTCGGTGCGCAGGTCCTTGACCATCTGGTAGGGCTGCAGCACGTAGGACCGCATTTGGTTACCCCACGAACTGCCGCCGTCGCCCTTCAACGCATCGAGCTCGGCACGTTCTTCTAACCGCTTGCGTTCCAACAACTTTGCCTGAAGCACGCGCATCGCCGAAACCTTGTTCTGCAATTGCGACTTCTCGTTCTGGCAGGTGACGACGATACCTGTTGGGATGTGGGTAAGTCGAACCGCCGAGTCGGTGGTGTTGACCGATTGGCCGCCCGGTCCGCTGGATCGGTACACGTCAACGCGCACATCGCTTTCCGGTATCTCGATGTGATCTGTGCTGGCCACCACAGGCAGCACTTCGACTTCGGCGAACGACGTCTGACGGCGACTCTGGTTGTCGAACGGGCTGATCCGCACCAGCCGGTGGGTGCCCTGCTCCACCGACAACGTCCCGTATGCGTACGGGGCGTGCACCGCGAAGGTGGCGCTCTTGATGCCCGCCTCTTCGGCGTAGGACGTGTCGAACACCTCGACGCCGTACTTGTGTTGTTCGGCCCAGCGGACGTACATCCGCATCAGCATCTCCGCCCAGTCGGCGGCGTCCACACCGCCCGCGCCGGAGCGAATCGTGACCAGCGCCTCACGCTCGTCGTACTCTCCGGACAGCAGCGTGCGGACCTCCATCGCCTCGATGTCCGCACTGAGCGCCTTCAGTTCCGTGTCGGCCTCGACGAGCTCGTCACTGGAATCTTCTTCGGCCGCCAGCTCGTACATCACGGGCAGGTCGTCGAGCCGGCCCCGCAGCTCTTCGACCCGGCGCAGCTCGCCCTGGGTGTGCGACAGCTCGCTGGTCACCCTCTGCGCCCGAGCCTGGTCGTCCCACAGCTTGGGATCGGCGGCCTCGTGTTCGAGCTTTTCGATACGCGCCCGCAGCCCGTCAAGGTCGAGGACGCGCTCGACGCTGGTCAGCGTCGTGTCTAGCGCCGCGATGTCGGCTTGACGGTCGGGATCCACGGCTGACAAGGGTAGTCCCCGTCTAACATCAGAGCCGAAACGTCTCGGTTTTCAGCGACAGCCCTATCGCGGCCGGACGACCGGGGAGGCTCAACGATGCGCCCTTACTACGTGGCGATCGTCGGTTCGGGACCGTCGGGCTACTTTGCCGCCGCGTCGCTGCTGAAGCTGGCCGACGCCGACGAGCCCATGGACGTGCACGTCGACATGCTGGAGATGCTTCCCACGCCATGGGGGCTGGTCCGCTCCGGGGTCGCTCCCGATCATCCGAAGATCAAGTCGATCAGCGCGCAGTTCGAAAAGACCGCTGCGCACCCGCGTTTCAGGTTCTTCGGCAACGTCGCGATCGGTGAGCAGGTACAGGCAGCCGAGCTCGCCGAGCGTTACAACGCGGTGATCTACGCCGTCGGCGCGCAAGCGGACAAACCGCTGAGGATTCCCGGAGAGGAACTCACCGGCAGCGTCGCGGCCACCGAGCTCGTGGGCTGGTACAACGCTCACCCGCAGTACGTGGACATGTCACCGGATCTGACCGGCGAGCGGGCGATCGTCGTCGGCAACGGCAATGTCGCGCTGGACGTGGCGCGCATCCTCGTGACGGATCCCGACGAACTGCGCAAGACCGACATCGCCGACCACGCGCTCGAGTTGCTCGACCCCCGCGGGGTCGAGGAAGTGATGATCATCGGGCGCCGCGGCCCTCTGCAAGCCACTTTCACGACGCTGGAGCTGCGCGAACTGGGCGATCTCAAAGGCCTCGAGGGCGTCGACGTCATCGTCGATCCCGCGGACGTCGCCGACATCTCCGACGAGGAGATCGAGGCTGCGGGTAAGACCGTCCGCAACAACCTCAAGGTGCTGCGCAAGTTCGCCGAGACCGAGCCGCGGCCGGGCAACCGCCGGATCGTGTTTAAGTTCCGCACCTCTCCGATCGAGATCCGCGGCGACGGCCGGGTCGAACAAGTGGTGCTGGGCCGCAACGAACTGGTCGCCGACGAGAACGGTCGCGTCGTCGCCAAGGACACCGGTGAGCGCGAGATTCTGCCCACCCAGTTGGTGGTGCGTGCCGTCGGCTACCAGGGGGTGCCGACGCCGGGACTCCCCTTCGACGACCGCAGCAACACCATCCCGCACACCGAGGGCCGTATCGAGGGCAGCCGCAACGAGTATGTCGTCGGCTGGATCAAGCGCGGGCCGTCGGGCGTGATCGGCAGTAACAAGAGCGATTCGCAGCACACCGTCGACACCCTGGCCGCCGACCTGGCCGCCGGGACCCACACCGAGTTCGACGAAGCACACTCCGACGCTCTTCTCGAGTGGCTGCGCGAGCGGCAGCCAAGACTGGTCACCGACGAGCACTGGCAGCTGATCGACCGGCACGAGCGCACCACCGGCGAACCGCATGGTCGCCCAAGGGTGAAGCTGTCCAAGCTCGCGGACCTATTGCGGATCGGGCACGGGTAGCCCTCAGCCGCGAAGCCGCAGACCTGTCAGCAACAGCACCGAACCGAGCAGCGGCGCGCCCGTGCGCACGTGGTTGTACGCAGTCCACGACGACAGGTACGACTGCCACTCGTGGGCAGCCTCGGTAAGCGAGAGTGCGGTGGGATCGACGCCGGCGAGGTGGTTGTTCAGCGGCACGTTGAACGCGATGGTGACGACCACGGCCGCGAGGGCGCACACCGCGCCGGCGATCACGAATCCGCTGCCTGCCTGCCGCCACTGCGCGGCGGCGACCACGCCCGCAACGAGGGCCAGCAGCGCGGAGCCGAACAGCAGGACCAGCAGCGGCGCGTTGCGCTCCGCCTCGGCGTTGATGCCACGCATCGCGGTGATCGCATCGAGCGGACCCGTACGGTCCAGGCCTCGCATCACGAACGCGGAGAACGCATAGAACACGCCGCCGACCGCGGCGCTGGTGATCGACGCGGCGGTGGTCGCAATCAGCAATGGGTTCGTTGTCATGGGCCCAGTGAACCCGACCGCGGCAAGACGCTCCATTGATGAGAGTCCGCTATACATACGCATCCGTCTCGGTCTACGCTGCCGCTGATGGACCCGCTGGAAGGAATGCTTCGGGGCGTCCGCGCGCATGGCGCATTTATTTTGCGCCTGATGCTCGACCCACCGTGGTCAATGCGCGTGCAAGACGAGGCACCGCTGACGGTCATCTGCATGACGCAGGGCAGCGCCGTCATCATCCCTGACAGTTCGGACGGTTCGGACGCGATCGTCCTGCACCCCGGGGACGTGGCCCTCGCCCGCGGCACCACGCCGTACGTCTTCGCCGACGCCCCGCAGACCTCCCCGCAGGTGGTCATCCATCCGGGCCAGCGGTGCACCACCCTCGGTGGAGAGGACATGCGCTTCGAGATGTCGCTGGGTGTCCGCACGTGGGGCAACAGCGCCGACGGTGTCCACCGCGCGGTGATCTGCGCATACGAGGGGCGCAGCGTGCTCGGCGCACGCTTGCTGGAGGCGCTGCCCGAGGTGGCGGTGCTGCGCTCGGGTGAGTGGGATACGCCTCTGGTTCAGCTGCTTGCCGAGGAATGCGCACGCGACGTCGCCGGACAGGAGACCTTCCTGGACCGGCTGATCGATCTGGTGCTGATCGGCGTCTTGCGCACCTGGTTCGACCGCGTCGGCAACGCGCCCGAATGGTGGTACGCCGTCGACGATCCTGTGGTCGGACGCGCCATCCGCCTGATGTACAACAACCCCGATCATCCGTGGACGGTCGCGAATCTCGCGTCCGCGGTTGGTTGTTCGCGCGCCGCATTCGCCAGGAAATTCACGTCGCTGGTCGGCGAGCCACCGATCGCTTTCCTGACGACATGGCGGATGGAATTGGCGACCGACCTGTTGCGCACCCAGGACGCGACGCTGTCCACGGTGGCTCGGCGCGTCGGCTACGGCACACCGTTCGCGTTGAGCATCGCGTTCAAGCGCAGGTACGGGGTCAGCCCGCACGCATACCGCGCAGCGGCTGTCGGGTGATGTCCGTGACTTTGCTGAGCGCGGCCGTTGCCAGCCCAGATGAACGCCCTACCAGATAACACCAGCAACACGGTATTGCGTGAATCGCCTGGCAAAATCAGTGACCGCTACCTCACAGCAAAACGGGTCGGCGAGCAACGCGGTACGTTAGCCTGTAGGTTCGGCGGTTGCTGGTTATTGGCAGTTCTTAATTACTGCACGCCTGATAGGGCCGTCGACGGAGTTGTGAGAAGTGTCCCGAATGAATCGGCCGGCGCCGGCCGCGCTGCTCGTGGCCGTCAGCGGCGCGGCAGTGGCGTTCGCGACGTTCCGGATCGGCGGTTGGGGCGCCCCCGACACCGTTCGCATCATCAATGACTTGAGCTTGATGGCTTTCGGTGTGTTCGCGTCGACGTGTGCGGTATCCGCGGCCAGGAGAAATGCCGGACGGCAACGACGACCGTGGCTCTTCCTGGCCGTAGGAATCGGCGCCTGGGTCACCGGGGCAACGATCTGGAACTACTACAACCTGGTCCGCGGGCTCGACACTGTGCCCTATCCGTGGCTGGGACTGCTCGCCTTCCTGCTGCCGATCTTCAGCTGTGTTGCTCTTCTGTATTTTCCGGTCGGGTATGCCGGCCAGTCGCCCATCCGATTGGTGCTCGACGGGGTCATTGTCGAGGGCTCGCTGTTTTTGATCTCCTGGATGCTCGTCTTGGACCGGCTGTACCAGGAGGCCCGGATAGATTTCGCCGCGTTGAACGCGACAGTGGCGGGCTCGGCCGCCGACATGATCACACTCACTGTCGCGGTTCTTGTGCTGGTGCGCGCCCGGACCGGCCACCGACTGGTA
>JAVHWG010000347.1:0-12682 GCA_032159965.1 Mycobacterium sp. | reverse complement strand
GCCTTCCTTGAGGTATACGACTCGCAGCACATGCTCTACCTCCGGACCCATCACCACGCCGGCCAGTCTGGCGTAGGTGGTGGCGAACTCCGGACCGTGCGGCGGGCTTGCACCGCACAGATGGTGTGCAATTTCATGCAGCACAACAAGTTCCCGTAAAGCCCAGCGGTCGCGTGCGGGAACGGCGATCGTCGCGCCGCCCCCAAGGGTTTCGTAGTGCGCGGCAGTTACCCCCCGACGCTGCCGTACGCTCAACGATTCACCCTGGGGCCACTGGCGCTGCACGGCGGGATGGTCGAGTACCGAATCGACATAGCGCTGAACGGAATCCACCGATCCGAACCGTGCCTCCGGTGGCAACGTCAATTGCGTGCCGAAAAAGTCGACCGCCCCGGATCCGTGTTCGGCGGCGCGGTCGAACAGCGTCCGCACGAACTGCTCGGCCGCGTAGACCTTCCCGCGTTGCGTGTCGCGCAAGCGCTCATCGCCGCCTTCTGCTCTTCGCGCAAGCACTCATGACCGTCCCAGCCGGGTACGGCCATTCGGCAACTCCGCACCGCGTCCCAACCGCGCCTGCCGGCCCGCGCGGTCCCCTGCCCGCCGCGCCGACGACGAGTAACCCGCCGTTGCGCTCTGCGCCTGCCAGGTGCCACGCGCTTTGGATTCCCGGTGGTAGAAGTCCTTCAACTCGAGTTCCTTGTTCCGCAAAGCGATTGCGGTGCCTGGCACTGCCCCGGCGCTGGCGCCGACCTCCTGTTTGGCATCGTCGCGCGCCCGCGCCAGCCGCTGGCCGATCCGGGCGCCGAACGCGAGCTGGAAATTGAGCCGAGCCGTGATTGTCGGCGTCGGCCGGTGGGCACCTGTGGCGATATAGGCCTGCGATGCACGCACCATCTGCATGACGAGGCTGGCGTATAGCGCGTGGCTGGCGTCGATGTCCTCGGCAAATCCGTAGGCGTACACGAACGCCGAGTTCGACGCCACGTCGACCTGGACGTCGTTTGCGGCGGCGATCACCGCGAACAGCTGCACGTAGGTCCGCAGACCTCTGGCGCCGGCATTGCCGATGGTGATGGTCCTCTGCACCGGTGCCTGCGCTTTCGTGCGCGTCGCCGCGTGTGAACGCGCCACCGTGAGGTCGATCGAGGTGGCCGTCGCCAGCCGCTGCGCGGCGGTCATGAACGCCTCGGCTTCGTGCGGATTGTCGGTCCCCTCCGCCTGGCGAAGCAGCGCCGCGATACGCGCCAACATCTTGTCGTCACTCATGCGCGGTCTCGCCTCGCTTCCTGCTCGTCATCCATAGCCGCCACGTTATGGGACCAGTACGACTTTTCCGTGCGCGTGCCCGGTGAGCAGGTATCGGTGCGCGTCGGCGACCTTGTCGAGCGCGAACACCTTGTCGACGAACACTTCGAGCGCACCCCCGGCTGCCAGCTCCACGAGCTTGTGTCGCGCGCCCGCACGGATGGCGGCTCCCTCGCCGCCACCGGTGAGCGCCGCGATGCCTAGTCCCGCCGCGCGCCCGAAGCCGGCGATGGTCGCAATCCGCGACCGGTCAGCCACCAGTTCTACCGACGTGTCCAAGGCTTCGTCGGTTCCGACCAGATCCAGCGCGGCGTCCACCTTGCCTTCGGCCCGGACCCGCCCAGCCAGTCCCGGACCGTATTCGACCGGAGTCGCGCCGTAGCGGCGCAGTGGCTCGTGCCGCACCCTGCTGGCGGTCGCGATCACCTTCGCCCCGCGGGCGACGGCGAGTTGCACGGCCAGGATGCCGACGCCGCCGCCGGCTCCGTGGATCAATACGGTGTCGGAATCGCCGATGCCGGTGACGCTGAGCAGATGCCATGCCGTCCCGCCCGCCACCAGGAGGCCTGATGCCTGTTCAAACGACATGGTCGCCGGTTTGTGGCCGACGGAGGCGTCCTCGACGATCACCCGATCCGCGTAGCCACCCTGGGCGACGCTCGCGATCACTGCGTCTCCGACATGGAGCCGGCCGGTGAAGCCCGAGGCCGACGGGCCCGCTTCGGCGACCACACCCGCGACTTCCATTCCCAGGGGCATCGGCAGTTTCTCCGGGTCATTGCCGAACTGCCCGCTGTAGAGCTTGCAGTCGACGGGATTGGTACCTGCCGCCCGCACATCGACCACGATTTGTCTCGCCTCGGGTTGACCCAGCCTAAGCGGCTGCAGCGCAAGAACTTCCGGTCCACCGTAGCCCGTAGCCACAACCCTTCGAGTCACGTGCGGAGTCTAATGACCGACGAAGCGGGTGAATGCGTCGACCAGCTGCGGCGACAGCGGCTGGTCTTTCGCGTAGTTGACGATGCTGTCCGTCGGGTCGTCCTTGAGCACGTGACTCACCCCGTTGAGGTGGATGGAATCAAGTTCCGTGTGCTTCAACGCGTCCGCCAGGGGCTGGACCGCGTCGCAGGACGCCTGCCCGTCGGAATCGCTGCACGTGAGCAGAACCGGAGTTCCGTCGGGCACGAGCATCGCGAGGGCGACGGGGTTGATGGCGTCCGTCTCCAGGACCGCTTTGACGTTGTCCTTGTTGAGGATGGCGTTGAGCCCGTGCGGCAGCTGTGCCGCAACGGTGCCGTCCTTCCTCGCCTGGGCGACCGCGGCTGTCCAGGTCGCGAGGATCTGCGCCGCCTGCTCAGCGGTGACCTGCCCGGCCTTGGTCTGCACGTCCAGGTCCTTGCGAACGCGGTCCGTCACGAGATCCAGGTAGCGTCCGGCCAACGGTTGAAACAGCCCGAGAGCGCGGATCTTCGGCGCGTCGGGCGTGGTGTCGGTGGCCAGCAGCAAGGCACGCACGGCACCCTCCCCGTGGCCGTACACAGAGATCTTGTCCGCTTCGGTGCCCTGCTGGTCAGCCAGGAATCTCAGCGCGGTCTTGGCCTCTGCGGTGAAGGCCTCGCTGCCGATGTCCTTCGGCCTGTTGACGTATGGACCCAGTTTGGTCTTGCCGGTCCCGACCTTGTCGTAGCGCAGGCTTGCCACACCTTGCGCCGACAGCAGCTCCGCCAGCGCGCGCAGCGTGCCGATCTTGCCCGCGACCGCATTGTCGCCGTTGCGGTCGGTGTTACCGCTTTCGCTGATCAATAGCGCTGCCGGTCCCGGTGGCGCGTCTGCACGGTGCCGGTAGGTGCCGTAGGTGGTGAGGCCATCCGAGACGAACGTCACCTCGTCTTCGTTCCACGCGCCTGGCTCGGCAGCCTTCGGCGTCGAGGCCGACGAACACCCGACCACCAATACCAGGGCGGCGATGAGCAACCAGAGATGCCGGCGCACAACCCATCTCACAGATGCGCCTCGATCCACGTCGTGACGTCGTCGAGAACGAGTTCCTTTTCGGGCTCGTTGAACACTTCGTGATACAGGCCCGGGTAGACCTTGAGCACCACCTCGGCCGATGCGGCGTTCTCGACCAGCATCTGGCTGCCGGCGGGGCTGATCAGCCGGTCCTCCTCGCCGTGGACGATCAGTAGCGGTGCGGTCAACCTGGCCGCGAGCCGCGGCTGGCGCAGACCCACGTCGAATAGTGCCTTGGCAATCCCCGCGGGCAACTTACCGTGGTGAACGAGCGGGTCGGATTTGTACTTGGCGACGACGTCGGGATCGCGCGACACCGCGTCGGCGTCAAGTGTGCTGACCTTGGCTCCCGGCAAGGCGGCACCGAGCACCCTGGCCACCATCAAGAGCGGCTTGGGTACCTCCAGTTGTGCCGCGACCGCCGGTCCGGACAGAACCATCGCCGCGTAGTCATCCGGGTGTTCGGCGCCGTAGGCGAACACGATGCCGCCACCCATGCTGTGGCCCAGAACGACGCGACTCAGGGCCGGATAATCCGCAGTCGCGATGCCGACAAGTGTGGCGAAGTCGTCGGTGTAGTCCGACAGCCGCCGCAGCCATACCCGCTTGCCACCCGAACGGCCATGACCGCGGTGATCGAGCGCGTAGGTGACAAGGCCCGCGGCTCCGAAGCGTTGCGCCACGTGGTCATAGCGGCGAGCGTGCTCGGCGTAGCCGTGGGAGAGCACGACGACTCCTCGTGCTGTGGCGTCCGGTGTCCAGACGTCATAGACGATGCGAACGCCTGCGACGCCGTCGAACGAGCGCTCGGTGCGGGTGGTGGGCATCGTCCGAGCCTAACGAGGCGCGCGCGTAAGCTCGTTGCGGTGAGCGTCCTCGCCCGCGAATCAGACGACGAATTCTTGATCCAGGCCGAGCCGCATCGGCGTGAATTGCTTGCCCACTGTTACCGCATGACGGGCTCGCTGCACGATGCCGAGGACCTGGTCCAGGAGACGTATCTGCGGGCGTGGAAGGCATATTCGGGTTTCAAGGGGCAGTCGTCGTTGCGGACATGGCTGTATCGGATTGCGACGAACACCTGCCTGACGTCCCTTGAGGGCAGGCAGCGTCGACCGTTACCCGCAGGACTCGGCGGTCCGAGTGCGAATCCAACAGACGAGCTCGTGGAGCGTCACGAGGTGGCGTGGCTCGAGCCCCTCCCGGATGCCGAGAACGATCCAGCCGATCCGTCGGTGATCGTCGGCGGACGCGAGTCGGTGCGGTTGGCGTTCATCGCGGCGCTTCAGCATTTGTCGCCGCGGCAGCGGGCGGTACTCGTATTGCGCGACGTCCTGCAGTGGAAGGCAGCTGAGGTTGCCGGCGCGATCGGCACGTCGACGGCCGCGGTCAACA
Source organism: Mycobacterium sp. (assembly GCA_032159965.1). Taxonomy (GTDB): domain Bacteria; phylum Actinomycetota; class Actinomycetes; order Mycobacteriales; family Mycobacteriaceae; genus Mycobacterium. The sequence goes on along the minus strand of JAVHWG010000347.1, from coordinate 7,969 downwards.
GCCTGCTGCAGAGGGCCCGCGCCCAGCTCGAGGCGATCAGGCCGAGCACTGACGACCCGCCTGCGTCGCTCGATTCCCCGCAGGCTCAGGAGCAACTCGCCCGCTACATCGCCGCGTTCGAGGACTACGACATCGACAGCCTGGTGAAAATGTTCACCGCCGAGGCCATTTGGGAGATGCCACCGTACGACAGCTGGTACCGGGGGCCGGAGACGATCGGCTCGCTGATACACGCGCAGTGTCCGGCGGAGAGACCCGGCGACATGCGGCTGATCCCCCTCCGCGCCAACGGCCAGCTTGCTGCCGCGATGTACATGCGCGACGGCGACAAGCATGTGCCGTTTCAACTGCACGTGCTCGATCTCACGAGCGATGGCGTGTCTCACGTCGTGGCGTTCCTCGACCCCTCGCTGTTCGCGAAGTTCGGGCTGCCCGCCTTTCTGTAGGTCGTCTCGCCACGTGGCCAAGCCGGCATCCGCGGCGAATGCGGGCACCGGTGACACGGCTACCCTGGGCCGCATGGGGACAACCGTCGACGTCCGACCTGCGGCCGACCGTGCGGTGACCACGAACTCGTGGCTAACGTCGCGGCATTCGTTCTCGTTCGGCGATCACTACGACCCCGCGAACACGCATCACGGGCTGCTGCTGGTGAACAACGACGACATCGTGGCAGCGGATACCGGATTTGATATGCATCCTCACCGTGACATGGAGATCGTGACCTGGGTCCTCAGCGGGTCGCTCGCGCACGCGGACTCCGCGGGAAATTCCGGAGTCATTCGTCCGGGGCTTGCGCAACGGATGTCTGCAGGGACTGGAATTCGGCACTCCGAGAAGAACGAATCCTCCGTCGAGCCGGTCCGTTTCATCCAAATGTGGCTAGTCCCCGACGAACCCGGCATCGCACCGGAATACCAGCAGCAGGAAGTCGACATCGACGGCGGCTTGGTGACGATCGCCTCGGGCAGAGCCGATGACGCAGCGGTGGCCGTTCACAACCGTCACGCCGCATTGCACGGCGCCCGGCTGCAGGACGGCCAGAGCGTCGAGTTGCCCGAGGCGCCATACGTCCACCTGTTCGTCGCCCGCGGCCGATTGGCGCTTGAGGACGTGGGCGCAATCGGTGAGGGCGACGCTGTCCGGTTCGCGGGGTCGGGAGGGCAGCGGCTCACCGCCTCCGAACTGTCGGAGATCCTGGTGTGGGAGATGCATGCTGGGCTGGCGGCGTAACGCGGGCCTGATGGCCGCCGCGGCCGTCCTGATCGCGCCAGCGTGTGGCAGGCACCAGCCACCGGCGCCTCCGGCGCAGGCACCGGCGGGCCTTGTCCAGGTCGATGTCCAGGTACCTGCGGCTCTCGCGCAGCCGCCGTTCAACGTCACCCGCCACGCGCTGGTCCCGCCCGGGTGGACGATATCGGTGTGGTCGCGCATTCCGAATGCCCGCATCGCAGCCTGGGCTCCTGACGGCGCATTGCTCGTCTCGGTGCCGGCAGACCGGAAGGTGCTCCGCCTGACGCCCGACGGCAACTCACCGCCGCGCCAGTCGGAGCTGCTCACTGATCTCGACGCACCCCACGGGCTCGCATTTGCAGGCGCCACACTGTATGTCGCGGAGAGCGACCAGCTGAACGCCTACACCTACAAGAACGGCGTCGCGTCGGACCGGCGGGTGGTTGCCGCCGGCCTTCCAGACGACCGAAGTCCCGAACTCGGCGGCGCGTACGCGCATGCGCTGAAGAGCGTCGCGGTCGGACCCGACGGCGCCGTGTACTTCTCGATCGGCTCGACCGGAAACATCTCCGCAGAAGACCGCTCGGCCACTCCCGAGCGGGCGTCGGTCATGCGGATTCCCCCGGGCGGCGGGCCGTTTCAGGTGTTCGCCCGCGGCGTGCGAAACGGCACGGGCCTTGCCGTCGCGCCCGACGGCTCGCTGTGGTCTGCCGTCAACAACAGGGACAACATCGCCGATCCCAACAACGGGCCGACCTACGGTCAGGTCGTCCCCGCCTATGTGGACGACCACCCGCCGGAGTCGTTCGCGAAACTGACGCCCGGCCGGGATCTCGGGTGGCCGTATTGCCACCCAGACACCGACGGTGCGAACCCGCCGTTCGCCCGCGACGCGCAGACAAATGGCGACGGCACCAAGCTCGACTGCGGCGCACTGCCCCGCGTCGAGCAGACGTTCGGCGCGCACGCTGCACCGCTGGGATTGAGTTTCGTGGACGGCGGCCTACCGCCCCCGTACGCCAGCGGTGCGCTGGTTGGTGTGCACGGGTCGTGGAACCGGGAGCCGCCTCGCGCGCCCGAGGTGTCGTTCTTTCCTTGGCGGAACGGCTCGTTGGGCAATCAGCAGACCCTTGTGGGCGGATTCCAGGGTCCCGATGGATCGCGGTGGGGCCGACCTGTCGCGGCGGTGCTGGGGCCGGATGGCGCCGTCTACATCACCGACGACTACGCCGGCGCGGTATACCGGTTGGCGCCACCCGGTCGCTGACTAGGCGCGCGGTCCCGAACGCGCACCCCGCTTGGTGATTGCGATGTAGCCCCAGATCAGCAGTGCGGCGACGGCGATACCCACGATGAAGGGAAGGACTTCCCATCCGCCGTTCTCGTTCTTGTAACCGAAGACTTTCCAACAGAGCCACGAGCCGATGAGTGACCCGCCGATGCCCAGCAGGACCGTCCAGACCAAACCGATTGCCTGCTTACCGGGCAGCGCGAGCCGGGCAAGCAAGCCGATGATCAAACCGCCGATGATTGCCGAGATGATGGTCCACAACATTGCTGCTGCTCCCTCCCTAGCGGCGCCCTGCTGACGCCGACGTGTCTGACTTTCCCAGATTCATCGTTCGATAAACAGACCGTCGTCAAACTAATCAGCGGTCGGAAAGATCAAGCGACAGAACTCAATTCGACTGGAACCGAAACGAGACCTTCTTGTGATGAAAGTTGACAGTGAGTTTGCTGTGGCTAGAGTGATAAAAGTTCAGAGAGGGAGACGTGCCCGCTTTCACCGCTTCGTTTCGGCGTATGGCGGCGACTGTCGCTGCGTTGGCGCTGTGCGCGTCGCTGTCCGTCGCGCCCGTTGCCCACGCCGACAATGACGCGCGTTCTGTGCTGCTCTCAGCAATCGCGAACACCAAAGGTTCGTATCTCGTGTACAACTTCGGCGGCGACTTTGCTGCGCCGTTCCGCAACGCCGGCGGTGGCGAATACACGCTGAACAGCGGCGGGCACCTGATGGTCGTCAAGAACGCCTCGACCCGGCTGAACCCCCGCCTGCTGGTCGACAGCCACCAGGGATACCAATCGCGCTGCGAGCGAAATCCCGCCGCGCGCACCGGCGAAGGACTACTACAGGCATCAGAGACGTACTCTCCGCTGCAGGCGTGGCAGGCGCTGGGCCAGCCGATCATCGCGATCAATGCGAACTTCTTCGACGTGCGCGGCCAGAAGGGCGGGTCCTGGAAGCAGACTGGCTGCAGTTCACCGCTGGGCGCATATGTCGACAACACACGTGGGCAGGGTCGTTCCAATGCGGCGGTGACGGGCACCATCGCGTACGCGGGTAAACAGGCCCTTTCCGGCGGTGACGAGAACTGGAAAGCACTGGCCACCATGATCCTTCCGGTCGGTGGAACCCCCTATGCCGTCATGCCCAGGCACGACGGCGACTACGACGCGGCGTCACCGGAAATTCAGCGGCTTCTCGACGGTGGCGTGCGTTTCGTCGCGGTCAGCGGGATCGGGCTGCTCAGCCCCAGCGACACCAGCCAGCTCAACGACGGCGGACCCAGCGCTGCGCGCACCGCGATCGGCTACAACCGCTCCAACGACGAGATGTACGTCTTCCAGGGCGGCAGTTACACACCCGACAACATGCAGGATCTCTTTCGCGGACTAGGTGCCGACAACGCCGTACTGCTCGACGGTGGGGGCTCGTCGGCTATCGTGCTGCGCCGCGATACCGGCGGGATGTGGTCAGGGGCGGGTTCCCCGCGGGGCAACTGTGACACCCGCCAAGTGCTGTGCGACTCCCGTGAACGGGCATTGCCGAGCTGGCTGGCGTTCAACTGAGTAGGGTTGCGCGAGCGGCCGTTTCAGTCTGACGTGCGTAGCTGCCACCAAACAGCACGACGTGCGCGAGCAGCGGGTACAACTGGTGCAGACTGACGCGGTGCCGCATGCCCGGGTCGAGCGGGTGCACCGACTGGTAACCGTTCAGGACGTCGTGAAGATACGGGCAGCCGAAGAGTGCGAGCATGGCGAGGTCCGTTTCGCGGTGTCCGCCATGCGCAGCCGGATCGATCAATACCGCTCCATCCCGGGTCCACATCACATTGCCGCTCCACAGATCCCCGTGCAACCGGGCTGGTCCGTCGTCGGTGTCGAATTCCCCTGCAGCACAGCGCTTCACCACAGCGGCGACCGCCTCAAGGCCGTCCGCGGATAATTGCGGGCCGGCCAGCTCGGCCATCGGCGCCAACCGTTCGTCCGCGTAGAAGCGCCCCCACCCGTCGTGGTGGGTCAACGACATGGGCAACGGTTGCGTCATCGGGCCGAAGAACCCCGGGCCTGTCCAGCCGTCGGGCCCGGCGCCGAAGGCCTCCGCACCGGCATCGTGCGTGACGGCCAGCCGGATACCGAAGTCCCGAGCCGAATCCGCGCTCGGCGGAACTGAATTCAAGCGCTGCAACGTCAAAGCTGTCTGGCCGACGTCGAGGACCTGTGCGCACGCCACGCCGCCGTCGACATCGCCGAGCCACCGCAGCCCCGCGGCTTCGCGGGCGAAAAATCCCGGTGGTGCCGACGGATTGCGCTTGACGAATTCGGTCAACAGTCCGCGGTTACAGCCGCGTCAGGTCTTTGCTTGTGATCCACGGCATGCTCGTGATCAGCCACGTGCCGCCCTCGCGCTCCATCGTCAACCGATAGGCGACGAGGAAGATCCGCGGGACGTCCTTGGTCTCCGCGCTCGTGTAGGAGATGTTGGCGTAAACCATCGCCGTGGCGTTGTCGCCGTTCAGCGACTCGACGGCCGCACCGACCACCTGCGCGTTGCGGTGGATCTGGCTTTGCTTGTTGGTGGCCGCCAGCGCGTCGACCTGCTTGGCGTACGCGTCTTTGAGATCGCCGCCCAGGTATCTGGCGGAGCGGGCAGGCAACTGCTCCATGTCGTCGGGGGTGTAGGTGAACAACGTCGTGATCGCGTCCTTCGCGGTCTGCGCGATCTCGATCTTGGTCCCGGCCACCACCCGATCGGCGAGGTATGGCTGAAGCGTCGCTCCGCCTACCGCCCCCGCGACGACGAACAGCGCGGCGGCCACCGCGACGGCCACCGCGAGGCGCCTGCCCACCGGTTTGCGCTCAGCGGTCCTGACGTCATCGTCGGCAGGCCCGGGGACCTCCGGGTCGGCGGGGTCGTCCTCCGAGGTTTCGGCGGGTGCGGCCACCGGTTCGTCGTCGGCGACCACCTCGGTCTCCCGCCCACGAAACCACCTGCGCCGCCTGGCCGGTTTCGCATCGACGCCCGCGTCGGCGTCGTCGACGGCTGCCGACTCGGGTTCGACCGCCGGCGCCTGCGCACCCTCGGTCACAGCCGATTCAGGTTCGGCAGCTGTTGCCTCGGTGATCTCGGGCGTGGCTTCTTCCTGAGCTGACACCGCACGCGGACGGAAGGTCCGGTGACGCCCCCGCTTGCCCACCGGCGCGGTGGCAGCATGCGCCGATTCACCCGGCTGAGCGCCGTCCGGCGTACCGGCGCCTGCGTCGGTCAGATCACTGGTGTCAGTTGGCTGATCTTCCACTGCTGCCCTTCCTTGACGGCGGTGACGACCCACCTGTTGCCGCTGACGACCGGCTTCTTCAGGTCTGCGGCCGTGGTGGTCATTTTCGTCGCCACCAGCACGCTGACACTGCCGTCGTCGTGCCACTTCTCGACGCCTGCTTCCAGCACCGTTCCCTTGGTGGGTTCGGCACGCGCGACCAGGATCAAAGTCGCGTTCTCCTTCTCCTTGTACTGCTTCGCGAATTCACCTGTGGCCTGCCCGAGAATACGGTCGGCGTAGTCGTTGGCGTGGAACGGATCAAGCGAGGTGTATTCCGCCATGAACTGGCCGACGTAACCGAGAACATCCGCGTCGGCCGCATTGGTCCGCCGCTCGGTCAAGTGCTGCGACAGCATCCAGCCCGTCAGTGCGATCGCCGCCACTACCACCAGCGACACCGCCGCAACCACCCCCGGCAACCCGCGAGCCCGTCGCAGCACGCTTCGCCAGTCGATGTCGTGAACAGACCGCTTCTCCCGTGGCGACGCGATCGCGAACGCATCGTCGGTACCTGGTTCGATCCGCCGGCGTGGACTCATGGTGACGTCACACCCGTCACCGGCTTCGGGAAGACCTCAAGGTTGGATACTCGCCACTTCCCGTCGTCCGATTTGTGGAACGTGACGCGCGTGGTGGCCGTGCTGAATCGGACGTCTTCCTTCTGGGCCTGATATTGGCCCTGCAAGAAGACCAGCATCGTGGCCTCGGCGGGGTCAGCTCGCACCACCGAACTCGTCACCGCCCAGTATTCGTTGTTCGCCGCGGGATTCTTTTCGATCCGGTGCTGCTGGGCAATCAGCTGATCCCGGTAGCCCTCAGTGACGAGGCCCTGAGCCTGCGCAAAATCGTCCTTCAGCGTGCCTGCGTTGTACGAGAGGATCCTCTCGACGATTCGCGGACCTACCTCCGCGATCTCCGACTCGGCGGTGTCCACCGCGCGTTCATGCCGGTACACCGTCAGATACGTCAGGCCGGCGCCCGTGGCAGCAACCACGGCGCCCGCGATGAGCACTGCGGCGGTCAACCGACGCACGTCCGGCCGCTCACCATCGACCCGGCGCACCTCCGTGCGCAGAAGCAGGTCGGCGAATGTGCGATTGCGCTCATCCCACAGCGGCCACATCCAGCCGATGAACAGTGCGGCCGTGTCAAGCAGGTGCGCACAGTCGCGCACCACCAGCCGCCACAAACCCGCCGGCTTCCCGTCGGTCCGCACGACTGCGATCCCGAACAGTGCGCGACCTAAGCTCCATCCGGTGAGTTCCGGCACGAGGCAGCGAGTCACGCAACCGACCAGAAAAATCACCGCGGCACCCACCGCGACCGGTACCCACCAGAGCCAGTCGAACCGCGTCGCCGCGGCGAGGACCACCGCCGCGGTGACACCGACCCAGAACAGCACATCGACGAACAGCGCGCCCGCTCGTGAGAGCCACGAGGCGAAGGGGCGCTCGTCGGGCTGTTCGGTGACCGACTCCGTGGCCGTTTCCTCGAGCACAGCCGTCAAGACATCACCTGGTCGAGCTTATCGATCTTGTACCTGTTGTCCTCGTACTTCATGGTCGCGCGCAACCGCAGACCGGTTTCCTGATCCTGCTGTTGGGGATTGCTCGGCACCTTGAACCGAAACGCCACGAGCACATCGATCGTCCCGTCGTCGTTGACCTTCTCGGCCGCCGCCCGCATGGTCGTCACTTCGACCTTGGCATTGGCGACCTGGTACGCATCGACCATCATCGGTGCCATCAACTTGGCGTACGCCCCGAAGTCTCCCGTTGAGCAGTCGAGAATCTTCTGAACACTCTTGGCCATCGTCGCGGGGTCCGGAGCGTTGGTCGCATAGACACATTCTTTGGCGGCGCTCACCGCGTCCACCTCGTTGCGCGCCGCCCGGTCATTGGCATCGTGGGCGCGCAGCGAGAAGTACGCCCCCGTCGCAGCCCCGGCGGTGAGGAGCAACAGCAGCGCAAGGATGGCGGCGAACCAGCCGCGGGTCACACGCGATGGCGTGGATCCGGGCGCTTCTTGCTCAACTTCTTCAACGGGAGTCGAATCGGCCGGTGCCTCGGTATCCAACCCGTCGGCCGAGTCATCGGCATCGGTGGGGTTCAGCCGGCTGGTGCCAGCATCTCCTT
>JAVHWG010000342.1:0-5881 GCA_032159965.1 Mycobacterium sp. | reverse complement strand
CCTGCCATCATCCGCGCGCGGCGGTCGGCCATCTGCTGGCGCTGCTCACCCTTGACCTCTTTGCGCTCCGTCTTGGTGAGCTTGCGTCCGGCCACTTCTTTGCGCCGCCTGCGCGCCTCCGCGGTGGTCATCGGCGCCGGAGCGACCGGCCGGCGTTTGGCGGCGTCGCGCTTGGGGGTGGGGCGCCCCTTGGGCGCCGTGGTCTTCGGGGCCGCCGCGGCGTCGGCGTCGGCTTCGTCGGTCGCTCCCGGCAACGTCTCGGTCCCGTCCGTGGCAGCCTTCTTCCGGCCAAGCAAACTCACGCCGCAAGGGTACTTCGGGTTGAATTGCAGTCATTATGCGCGTGCTGATTGCCCCTGACTGCTACGGCGACTCTCTGTCGGCGGTGACCGCGGCCGAGGCGATTGCCGCCGGGTGGGGCAGAGGCCGGCCGGGCGACGTCCTCACCCTGGCCCCGCAGTCCGATGGCGGCCCCGGGTTCGTCGACGTGCTCGCCAGCAGGCTGGGCGAGGTTCGGACACTGACCGTGGACGGCCCGTTGGACAGGTCCGTCACGGCGAGTTGGGTGCTGGACACCGGATCCGCTGAGCCGACCGCTTACGTCGAGTCCGCCCAGGCGTGTGGGCTCGCACTGCTGGGCGGCCCACCGACGGTGCACACCGCGGTCGCGGCACACACCAGGGGAGTCGGTCAGCTGATCGGCGCGGCTCTGGATGCCGGCGCAAGGCGCGTCGTGGTCGGTCTCGGCGGCAGCGCGACCACCGACGGTGGCCGCGGCATGGTCGAGGCGCTGGGGGGCCTGCCTGCCGGCCGGCGCCGACTGGACAGAGTCGAGCTGATCGCGGCCACCGACGTCGAGCATCCCCTGCTGGGCGAGACGGGCGCCGCACGAGTCTTCGGGCCACAGAAGGGCGCCGACGAGCACACCGTGGCTGTTCTGGAAACGCGGCTACAGGAGTGGGCCGACGAACTGGACAGCGCTGCCGGCTTCCCCGTTCGCGACGTTCCCGGCGCGGGGGCGGCAGGTGGGCTGGGTGCCGCCCTCATTGCACTCGGCGGCCGCCGAGAGTCCGGCGCTGCCGTCATCGCCGCCCACACCCGGCTCGCCGACGATCTCGCCGGCGCTGATCTGGTGATCACCGGCGAGGGCCGGTTCGACGACCAGTCTCTGCACGGCAAGGTGATCAGCGCGCTCGCGTCCGGGGCGGCGGAGCGGGGGACGCCGGTGCTGGTGCTGGCAGGACAGGTCACCCTCGACGAGGCGGCGCTGCGGCAGGCAGGCATCGCTTCGGCGGTCGCGATCGCCGAATACGCGGGTTCCATCCGGCGCGCGATTGATGACGCCGAGAATCAGCTGGTCGGACTGGCGCACAGGACGGCCGCGCAGATACAGGAATAGAGCAGAAACAAGGTACCGTTGTAGTGGACTCTGGCTCGCTCGGACAAGTAGCGCCGTGCGAATCAACAGATTCACGCAAGACATCCCGCTAGGAGACGTAATGACTGTTCAGGACGAGACGGCCACCAGTACCGCCACCCACGGCGTGCTCTTGACCGACGCGGCGGCTTCGAAGGCCAAGGCGTTGCTCGACCAGGAAGGTCGCGACGACCTGTTCTTGCGGATCCAGGTCGAGCCGGGCGGCTGCGCCGGCTTGAAGTACAGCCTCTTCTTCGACGACAGGTCGCTGGACGGCGACCTTTCCGCCGAGTTCGGCGGCGTCGCGCTGACCGTGGACCGCATGAGCGCGCCCTACATGCAGGGCGCCAAGATCGACTACGCCGACACCATCGAAAAGCAGGGCTTCACGATCGACAACCCGAACGCCACCGGTTCGTGCGCGTGCGGCGACTCGTTCAACTGAGCACGTTCAACTGAGCACTCAGTACTGCCCGGACGCTTTCGGTAGGTAAGAGCACACGAGGACGGTGTCGTCCTGCCAGAGCAATTGCGCGATCGCTTGCTGCTCTTGGTTTTTCGGTCCCCGACTCGCGGCCGTCACTTTGGCGGAGAACAAGACCTGGGCCTGCACCGGTGACAGGAAAACCATCTTGTCGATCGACGTCACCTCAGCCTTCGAGTACTGCTTGCGGAAGGTTTCGCTGCCCAGACGCGCAAGCGCCCGGTCTGACCGCTGGTCTTTCACCTCGTCGTAGATGCCACACGCCATGTTCTTGGCGACGGCCTCGGTGTCGCCCTTGAGCATTGCGTCCAGATAGTCCTGGATCGCCGTCTCGGCGGTCGCCTCGGTGATCTGGCCGCCGCTCGCGCTGCCCGACGAGTCGGTGGTCGCGGCATAGATGACCGCGATGGTCGTCGCCGCCAGCACCGCGACCACCAACGCGATCGCCGCGATCAGCGGCCATCGACGCTGGTTGGGGTACGGCACCGCGTCCTGCGATTCGGTGGACGCCGGCGGGTACGGGTAGCTTGGGCCAGGCTGGCTATAGTTCGGCTGACTACGCGCCGCGTCGGTGTACTGCGGACCGGCCATGGTACGCAGGCTACTGGTCCTGGCCGAGCGAAGCGACGGGGAGATACGGAGAGTGAGTTCGTGACGATTGCGGTGACCGGTTCCATTGCGACCGATCATTTGATGCGCTTCCCTGGCAAGTTCTCAGAGCAACTGCTCGCCGAACACCTGCAGAAGGTGTCGCTGAGCTTCCTGGTCGACGACCTGGTGGTGCACAGGGGCGGGGTCGCCGGAAACATGGCGTATGCGATCGGTGCGCTCGGCGGGGATGCGGTCCTGGTGGGTGCCGCCGGCACGGACTTCGCCGACTACCGCGAGTGGCTGCAGTCCCACGGCGTGAACTGCGACCACGTGCTGATCTCCGACTCCGCCCACACCGCAAGGTTCGTCTGCACGACGGACGCCGACATGGCCCAGATCGCGTCGTTCTACCCCGGCGCGATGTCAGAGGCGCGCAACATCTCGCTGGAGAAGGTCGTATCGGCGATCGGCACACCGGAACTGGTGATCGTCGGCGCCAACGACCCCGACACGATGTTCCTGCACACCGAGGAATGCCGGAAGCTGGGACTGTCCTTCGCGGCCGACCCCTCTCAGCAGCTTGCCCGGCTTTCCGGCGACGAGATCCGGGCGCTGATCGACGGCGCCACATACCTGTTCACCAACGACTACGAGTGGGATCTGCTGCTTAAGAAGTCCGGATGGACCGAGGACGACGTGCTCAGCCAAGTCGGACTGCGAATTACGACGTTGGGCGCCAAGGGCGTTGACATTGTCAGCGCTGACGGGACGTCGCTGCACGTCGGCGTCGTGCCCGAGACGGGCAAAGAGGACCCGACGGGCGTGGGCGACGCGTTCCGCGCGGGCTTCCTCACCGGGCGCAGCGCCGATCTGAGCCTGGAGCGCTCCGCGCAGCTGGGCTCGCTGGTCGCGGTGCTGGTACTGGAAACCAACGGGACGCAAGAGTGGACGTGGAACCGGGACGCCGCCCTGTCCCGCCTCGAGGATGCTTACGGTGGTGACGCCGCGGCCGAGATCGCCACGGCGCTGGCCTAAAGCTGAACCGGATAGAGCGGTTCGCTGATCTGAGGCACGATGCTGTGCTCGACGAAGATCGCGTGCCAGAGCATGAAGACCAGGGCCGTCCACAGCCGGCGGCTGTGATCGCTGGCACCGGCGAGGTGCTCGTCGAGCATCCGACGAACGGCGGCGATGTCGATGAGTTCGTCCGCCCCCGACGTGGCCAGCATCGTGTGTGCCCAGTCCAGCAGCTCGCCGGCGCGCAACCAATGCCGGATCGGCACGGGGAAGCCGAGTTTCGGCCGGTTCAGCACATGCGCGGGCACGATCGGCTCCAGCGCCTTGCGCAGCGCGTACTTGGTGGTGGTCCGGGTGATCTTCTGGTCGACCGGCAGCCGCGACGCCACGGCGAATACCTCGGGATCCAGGAAAGGCACTCGCAATTCCAGTGAGTTGGCCATCGTCATCTTGTCGGCCTTGACCAGGATGTCACCGCGAAGCCAGGTGAACAGGTCGATGTGCTGCATACGCGCCACCGGATCCCACTCCCGCGACTGCTCATACAGCGGTGCCGTGACATCGGTGTGTGTCCATTCCGGGCGGAAATCCTTGAGCAACGCCCGCAGCTGCGGATCGGTGAAGCTCCTGGCGTTGCCGTAGTAACGCTCCTCGAGGGTCTGTGACCCCCGGTGCAGCAAGCTCTTTCCCCGCATCCCCTCGGGCAGCGGAGCAGATACTTTCCGCATCGAACGCCGCAGTGTGCCGGGTAGATAGTCGAAAGGCTTCAGCGACAACGGCTCTCGGTAGATGGTGTAACCGCCGAACAGTTCGTCGGCGCCTTCTCCGGACAGCACGACTTTGACGTGCTTGCGCGCTTCGCGGGCGATGAAGAACAGCGGCACCAACGCCGGGTCGGCGACGGGTTCATCGAGATACCAGACGATCTCGGGCAGCGCCGCCACGAATTCGGCCGGACTGACCACCTTGGTCACGTGGCGGGCGCCGATCGCCTCCGCCGACGCGACGGCCACGTCGACCTCGGAGAAACCCTCCCGCTCGAAACCGGTGGTGAAGGTGATCAGGCGGGGGTTGTGCCGAATCGCCAGCGCCGCGATGGCGGTCGAGTCGATGCCTCCGGAAAGGAACGCGCCCACGGTCACGTCGGCTCGCATGTGTTTGGCCACCGAGTCCTCGAGCACCGCGGTGATCTCGCCGTAGCGGCTTTTCGCCGTTCCGCTGACGAACGGGGCGGCGGCAAAGCGCGGGACGAAGTAGCGGGTGATCTCCGGCGCCTGGCCGGGCCTGATGACAGCGGCGCAGCCGGACTCCAGCCGCCGGATGCCCCGGTTCAGTGTCTCCGGCTCGGGCACGTACTGCAGCACCGTGTAGTGCTGGACTGCGCGTTTGTCGATCGCGAGGTCGATCCCGATGGCCCCGGCCAGGTCCAGCAGGCACTTCTTCTCGCTTGCCACGGCGGTGCCGCCGGAACCGGTCGCCATGAACAGCGGCTTGATGCCGAACGGGTCGCGGGCACAGAACAGTTCGTGGCGCTCGGTGTCCCACAGCGCGAACGCGAACATCCCGCGCAGCCGGGGGAGCGCGTCGACTCCCCAGAAGTGATATGCCGCCACGATCGCCTCACCGTCCCCGTCGGTGGCGAACTCGGCGCCGTGCTCAGCCGTGAGCTGCTCGCGCAGCTCCAGGTAGTTGTAGATCTCGCCGTTGAACACCAGCACGTAGCGGCCCGGGGCGTCCGCAGGTCCCCACCGCAGCGGCTGATGAGAATGCGCAATATCGATGATCGACAACCGGTTGAAACCGAATACCGCGTGCTCGTCCGACCACGTGCCGGGCTCGTCGGGACCCCTGTGCCGCATGACATGCGACGAGGCCGCGACCGCGCCGACAACCTCGTCGGTGACTGCGGCCGAAGGGTCGCGCACAAGTGCCAGCAGTCCGCACATCGGGCCAAGTATGCCGCACGCTTCGGGTGGTCTACGCTCTGTAGTATTCGATGTCGGGGTGTATTCGAAGTCCGGGTGTATTCGATTGCTTCCCGCCCGCCCGCCCGACCACAGGAGGCGCCGACGTGAGACGGCTGCGGCTTCTCGGTTTGAACGTCACGCTCGGTGTGACGGCCTTCATGCTCAGCGGTTGCAGTTGGTACGACGTTGCCAAGCTCGGCTGGCCGGAGCCCATCACCCCTGAGGGCGACGACAACCTAAAGCTGTGGATCGGGTCCCTGATCGCCGCCATGGTGGTGGGCGTGATCGTGTGGGGGCTGATGTTCTGGACGGCCGCGTTCCACCGGCACAAGAAGACCGACACCGAACTGCCACGCCAATTCGGCTACAACATGCCACTCGAGCTGGTGTTGACGGTCACGCCGT
>JAVHWG010000339.1:0-4206 GCA_032159965.1 Mycobacterium sp. | reverse complement strand
CTCTTATCGATGCCGCACGGCGGAAGGTCAGCGCGGCGATTCGCGCCGAGGCGGAAAGGCTCGCTGAAGACGGGTCCGACCGCGCTGAGGCCATGCAGGTGCTGCGCGATATGGAGACGCTGCGTGCGTGGTGAGGTCTTTCAGTTGCATGCCCCGAGGGGGAGCCGCGGTCACAAGCAGTCCGGTTCCCGCTACGCCGTAGTCGTCCAGTCAGATCAACTGCCGCTGTCGACCTGGCTGGTTGCGCCAACGTCCACGTCGGCTCGTGCCGCCAGCTTTCGCCCCGAGGTTGAAATTCGGCGGCGTGGACACCCGGGTGCTTGCCGAGCAGGCAGCGGCGGTCGACCCGGGCCGGCTCGGCAAGAGCGTCGGGTTCCTCAGCTTCAACGAGATGCGCCGCGTTGATGCGGCGCTGCGCATCGTTCTCGATCTCTGAACCGTTATCACCCACATGGGATGAGAAGGATTGGAGTGCAGTGCAATATCGACGGTTCGTGAGGAATTGCTCGGAGTCATTGCCGAAGCATTGAGTGTGCTATCAGGCACGCAGACACACAACGACTGGCTGGTGCCGTCCAGAACGAGAGGGCTTTGCAGGCGGCCGCCGCGCGACCCGGCTTCAGGGCGGCTGCCTGTGCCCCCTGAGAAGCGACTGTTGGTGGCGTGGAATGGTTTGCGGATCCCGTTAGGCCGGGTCGCAGATGGCACCTGCGCGTGAGTCGCGGTGGCATCAACCGTTCGTGACGCAGGGTGCGCTCGCCGCGCACAAGGGACTTATCGCGCCGCGCCGTAAAGCCTGGCGCGGTAACTCTCGTAGGTACGGGCGCCGACCAGGTGCCACATCACTCGGGCGGCCAGCGGTGTACCTGCCAGGAAGCGCTGCTTGTCGTCGTCGGATGCCCCCTCGAAGATGTAGCCGGCGAGGACCAGTCCCAGCCTGGGATGGGTGCGCAGAAACGACGCACCACGCGCGGATGCCTTCTTCCATTCGGGCGCCGTGATGCACTCTTCGATCAACGGGACGACGTCGCGTTCCTCATCATCAAGATGGGCGTCGACACGTCCGATCAAATCATCGATAGCCATCCGCTGCTGCGCCGCCGAAGGTGCACCCGTTTTCGCCCATACCGAGCCCGCGGTCAATACAGTGTCGGCGCTGGCCGCGATGGCGCGGTGGGCATCCTCCATCCGGCAGATGGCGCGGGCATGCAACGGCATCCGGGCGTGAAGCTTCGGCCAGATGAGGTCGTCTTCGGCGGCATGATGATGATGTAGCACGGCTACGAGAAACCTCAGATGAGCGTTGACGACCGCGGCGCGTTTCGCATCCCCGGCATTGACGCCGTTGATCAGTTCCGGAACACCGTGCAGCTCGATGCGGAAAACGCGATGAACCATCGCCATCTCGAACGCGGCAGTCGAGTTCATCACCCGCTCCTCCGTTGACGTTCAGCAGCCCGTTGCCGGGAACGGGGGAGAGGGCTGGGCGCAGCATCCAAACAGGGAGGCGCTGTGGCAGTCTCGGCGGCGCTGAACGCCGCGTCGAGGCAGGCAGGGAGATCCCCATCGTCGGTTTGTGCCCAGGTCTCCAACGCGGCCACAAAAACGGCGACCGCGATCCTCGCGTGGACGGCGACCACTAAACTCTGCTGGGCTTGGGGGTTCCGTCGCGCTAGGGAACGCACAAACAGGTCGCGCGTCTCATCCATGACGACCAACTGCAGCGCTCGCAGCTCGGGTGTGCTCATCATGAGACGAACGCGCGTGAGAATTCGTTCGCGATCCGTCTTCATGATCGTCGAGAAGCTGCTCGAGAGCGCGGCATGTATTGCCGCCAATGGTGATTCGTGCGGTGGTCGGCCGACGATGAGTTCCTCGATAATCGGGTCGTACTCACGTGTTTGGATGACATTCTCTTTCCGCGGGAAGTGGCGAAAGAACGTCATATGCGACACGCCGGCGGCCGCGGCGATGTCCTCGACTGTGGTGTTGGCGTACCCATTGGCGGCGAACAGGCGTAGCGCGTGTTCCTGGATTGACCTGCGGGTGGCCGCTTTCTTCCGGCTGCGCCAGTCGTCGTTGGTCACGGTGCCGACACCGCGTTCATGGCACTTCGACGCCCCAAAACGGTGTCGAGCCATTCGGCAAGATCGCGAGGGTCGCGCCCGCGCCAGGCCAGATGGCCATCTGGCCGCACCAGGAGGGCATCGTCGTCACCGGGTAGGACCGTGACGCCGCCGAGTCGAGCCTTCGCGAGCGCACCGAGCGCATCGCGGCCAAGCAGCGCCCAGCCGGGGCCAAGCCGGCTGTAAAGCCGCACGACATCGCCGTTCGCACAGATGAATTCGGCGTCGGGCACCCGATCGCCCGGGCGAAGGTCCGATCTGCGCATACCAAATGAGCGCAGTCGAGGTCTGCTGCCGAGCGGCCCGCTGCGATAGGTCACCGACAACTGCGACGCCTTGTCCGCGATGCGCCGCTGCACCCACCGCTGCTTCAGCATCGGCACCACGACGCGATCGCGCAGCAGCCGCGTCGTCGGCGTGGCGCCGGCCAGGATGTCGGTGACCTCGGCAGTCTCCGATAGCACATCGGCCGCGATGGGACGCCGTTCGGCTTCGTAACTGTCGAGCAGCGTCTCTTGCGCGCGACCACTCACGACGAGGCCCAGCTTCCACGCGAGGTTCTCGGCGTCACCGATTCCCGTGTTCAGTCCCTGCGCGCCCACCGGACTGTGGACGTGCGCGGCGTCCCCGACAAGCAGCAATCTGCCCCGCCGGAAAGTGTCGGCCAGCCGGCGGTGGATGCGAAACGACGATGCCCACACAACTGATTGGACGGCACCGCCGGCATGCTGCGCCAGGCCGGCCGCGAGCTCGTCGAGGATCTCTCCTGGCGCCGGATCGGCGTGCTCGGCTCCGGTCGCCGGAGCCAGGAGCCGCCACATGTTGTCGCCCGGCAGCGGGAAGGCCCCCAGAAGCCCCGTCGGACCGGAGAAGAACACGACCGCGTCTCGCGGGCTGTCTATCTCGGCGCACACGTCGGCGATGAGCAGCCGTTCGACGCGCGGTACACCCGGGAAACCGATGCCAGCGGCTTTACGCACCACGCTATGCGCGCCATCGGCGCCAATCACCCAATCGGCGCGTATGACCGCGCCATCGGCCAGTCGCACCGCGGCGCGCTCACCGGTGTCGTCGACGCTCACGACGCGCCTGTTCCACTCCACGGCTCCGCCGGTAGCGGCGAGCCGGTCGCGCAGGGACGATTCGATGTCGGCCTGCGAGACGATCAACGGATGGGCCGGTCCCGACCGAGCCGCGTTGATCCATGACAGTTCCGCGCGGCACTGGCCGTTGATCCGAAAGATCGAGCGCGACAACGGCACAGCGCTCTCCCGCAGGTTTCCAATGGCGCCGATTCTGTCGAGGACCTCGATGCCCCGCGGCTGCAAGCCCAACGCTCGTGATGTGGTGGCCGGCACCGGTGCGGCATCGAACGTCCGAACATCAACGCCGGCGGCGCGCAGCGCCGACGAGGCCACTAAGCCGCTAGGACCCCCGCCGACCACGACGACATCCGCGAACCCCACTGTCATGTTAGGACGCTAACATGTTAGTAGGCTAACTGCAAGAGTTGGATCCGCAACGCCGAGAAACACGGCCAATTGGCCGGGCTTGGACTCGCTTCGTAAGCGTCGTAGGTGGTGCCAGGTCGCGAACTGTTCTACCGGTGCGCGCACCGTGGGTGAGTCGATGGCGTCGAGTTTGGCGGCTAGCCAGACTTCGAAGCGTGCGAGGTGTTCGTCGCGTCCAGGCAGCAGTACGTGGTGTTGCAGGATGCTGCGCAGGTGATCGACGTGGCGGCCGGATCCTGCTGCCGTGAGGCCGTCGTGGGTGAGTGGTATTGCGCCTGAGGCGAGCCCGCCGAGAAGCTCCAGCACTTGATGAAAACGGCGGAGTTAAGTTGACATAATGTCGCTTATCGGCAAAGCCAAGTGCTCGTTACCACCTGGTATTGAAGATCTTCACTGGTCAGGACCGTTGATCCCCGGCCTGGGCGGCCGACTCGAGTTATCCGTTGTTGGTATGCCGAGGTCGTCGTTTGGCTGCCATCACTGAGTGAATGATCTGGCTGTCAAGCGGACCCATGAAGGCGCCCCGGTAACCGGCCGCGGCCGCCCCGGCACCCCTCCGGCCAGATTGC
>JAVHWG010000330.1:0-11577 GCA_032159965.1 Mycobacterium sp. | reverse complement strand
TCGCATGGGACACCTCCACGGCCGAGCGCGCCAAGCTCGCCGCCGCGCTGGCGGACATCGAGCGCAAGAAGGCGACCCGCTAGCCCCCTCTCCTCGCGAGCGTGCGTTTTGACCGCATAGCGATGGCGGCGGTGACACGATATTGACGTGACGGGTGGGCTGCGATGACCACGGCTGCGCCGACGTGCCAGTCGTGCGGCGCAGCGCTCAACGTGGCCGCCAAATTCTGCAGCGAATGCGGTAAGCCTGCCTCGGCGGGCGCGCCCGCCGAGTACAAGCAGGTGACTGTCTTGTTCGCCGACGTGGTGCGTTCGATGGACATTGCCGCGGCACTGGGCCCAGAGCGCCTTCGCGAGGTCATGACGGAGTTGTTCAGCCGCTCATCAGCGGTTGTGCAACGCTACGGCGGGACGGTCGACAAGTTCACAGGTGACGGGATCATGGCGGTGTTCGGGGCACCGGTTGCGCTGGAAGACCACGCTTTACGTGCCTGCTTGGCTGCACTGGATCTGCAGCGCGATGCCGTGGCTCTCGCGTCCGACGTCCAGAGCCGAGACGGCCTCGAGTTTCGATTGCGCGTCGGACTGAATTCTGGTCAGGTGATCGCGGGTCAGATCGGTTCGGATCCCTCGGGGTACACCTCGATCGGTGAGCAAGTCGGGATGGCGCAGCGCATGGAATCGGTCGCCCCGCCGGGCGGGGTGATGCTCAGCGAACTGACCGCGCGGCTGGTGGAGGACGCCACCGTACTCGGCGAACCTGAGACGGTTCACGTCAAGGGCGCCGACGCGCCGGTGGCCGCGCGCCGTTTACTCGAAATGAGACCGATGCCCGACGTCGCCCGTCAGGGCGACTTGCCCCTCGTCGGCCGACGTTGGGAGCTGGTTGCGGTGGAGGGCATCCTGGAGCGGGTCGCAGAAGGCCACGGCGGTGTGATCGGCGTGGTGGGGCCTGCCGGCATCGGCAAGAGCCGCATCACAAGGGAACTCGCTGCGATGGCCGTGCTACGCAAGTTCGAGGTTTTCAGCGCATTTTGCGAGTCACACACCAGCGATATCGCGTTTCATGTGGCGGCGCGCCTGCTGCGCGCGGCCAGCAGGGCAGGCGATCTCGATGACAAGAGCGCGCGCGATCAGATTCGGTCCGAGGTTCTGGAGGCCGACGAGCAGGATCTGGTGTTGTTCTACGACCTGATCGGAATCCGTGACCCTGCAACACCGTTACCCGCGATTGACGCCGACGCCCGTAGCCGCCGGCTGACAACGTTCATCAAATCTGCGGCGCTGGCTCGTGAGCAACCTGCTGTCTACATCGTCGAGGACGCGCACTGGATCGACAAGGTGAGT
The DNA here is from genome assembly GCA_032159965.1 of Mycobacterium sp. GTDB lineage: Bacteria > Actinomycetota > Actinomycetes > Mycobacteriales > Mycobacteriaceae > Mycobacterium. The sequence goes on along the minus strand of JAVHWG010000330.1, from coordinate 10,231 downwards.
GAGTCGATGATCGCGGATCTGCTCACCGTGATTCCGCAGACTCGATCGATGGTGCTCATCACGTATCGCCCGGAATATCGCGGAACGTTGGCCCGCGTGCCGGAGGCGCAGACCATCGCGCTAGCGCCGCTGGGTGACTCCGATTCGTCGGCTTTGGTCGCAGAACTGCTCGGTCGTGACTCGTCCGTCGAGGAACTCGCGTCGACGATAATCCAACGTGCCTCCGGAAACCCGTTCTTCGTCCAGGAGATCGTGCGCGACCTGATGGAACGAAATGTCCTGCAAGGCAATCGCGGTGCGTACACATTTTCCGCGGATGCTGCCGCCGTCAGCGTGCCTGCCACGTTGCAGGCGACGATCGCTGCCCGCATCGACCGGCTCGACGCGCCGGTCAAGCGCGCGCTGTGCACGGCGGCGGTAATCGGATCACGCTTCGGTGCTGATTTGCTCGCGCGCCTCGGAATCGACGCCCCACTTGACGAGTTGGTGGCGGCGGATCTCATCGACCAGGTCAAGTTCACCTCTTGTGCCGAGTATGTCTTCCACCATCCCCTCATCCGCACGGTGGCTTACGAATCGCTCCTGCGATCGGATCGCGCAGAGTTGCACCGGCGCGTTGCGGCATCGATCGAGCAGGACGTTGCGTCACTCGACAAGAACGCGGCGCTGATCGCTGAACATCTCGAGGCAGCCTGTGAGTTCAAGGCCGCGTACCCGTGGCACATGCGGGCCGCGAGCGTGTCCAACGCTCGTGAACCGGTGGCCGCCCGCTCGAGTTGGCAGCATGCCCGACACGTCGCAGACCAGGTCGCGCCGGATGATCCCGAACGGCTTGCAATGCGAATTGAGCCCAGGGTTCATCTGTGCTCGACGGCCTGGCGGGTATGGGGGAGCGTGGCGGAGACGAGATTCGATGAGTTAAACGAGTTGTGCAGTGAGGCGAACGATCTGGTGTCAAAGGCTATCGCTCTGAGCGGATTGGTCACCACGCTCGTTTTCCAGGACAGATTCCGCGACGCTGCCCAGTACGGGACGGAACTCGCGGCGATCGTCGAGTCGATCGGGGATCCTGCGCTGATGGTTTTGCTGAGCGGTGCGAGCAACGGAAAATTGCAAGCCGGCGAAGTGCGAGAGGGATTGCGGTTGGCGCAGATGACGATCGACGCAGCGGAGGACGACTCAGCTGAAGAGATGTTTGGCGTCGCTGCAGTGGGCGCCCTGACAATCGCATTGCGCGGCTCGGGTCGAGCATCTCTTGGGATTCCCGGCTGGAGAGCGGATTTCGACAATGCGCTTACCATCGCTCGGCCCGTCGACCCGACATCTTATGCGGCGATCAACATGGTCAAGTATGTGATGGCCCTTCACAACGGAGCCGTGATTCCGAACTCGGTGGCCGAACGGGATACGGCTGACGCGCTTGAGGTTGCAGCATCGGCAAGCAATGACTTCGCGGTCGAGGCTGCCCGACTGTCTCGTGCTCTCGTGCTCATCAATGACGAACGGCGGCGGCCTCTTGGCCTTGAGCTGTTAGACCAGTACCGCGCGGCTATCCTGAGAAGGCGTCCGTCCGCCAAGATGGTCAGGTATGCCGACACCGAGATCGCCAAGGAAAAGGCGAGGCTCGGCAATCTCGGCGATGCAATCCGGTTGGCCCGCTCCACGATCGACTATCTCTTCGAGTCGGGCGACATGACGTCGCGGGGACCTGCGGTCAGCGTGCTGGTGGAATCGTTGCTGCAGCGCAGTGCGGAAGGCGATCTTGCAGACGCTGAGGCCGCCGTCGAGCGGTTGGCCGCCGTTCCGGTTGATCCTGGATTCGTCCTGCACGAACTGCCGCTGTTGCGACTGCGTGCGCTGGTGGCGCGGACTCATGGCGATGAGACGGCCTATCGGGAGTTCGCTGAACGTTATCGCGCGATGGCCAATGACCTCGGCTTCGAAGGGCATATGGCGATCGCCGCGACAATGTGACGCCTTAACGCGATGTGAATCAGTCCGACCAGTCGATACCGAACCAATCTGCAAGCGCTGTGCGGCCCTCGGGTGTCACCTTGACGGCGCGTCCGCGCGGCATTCGCTTCACCCATTCGGCCTCGACGAACTGATCCAGAATCGCCCGGCCCAGCGCGCCGGACAGATGATGCCGCTGCTCGGTCCAGTCGACGCAATACCGGATCAACGGCCTTTTGCCGCTGGAGATTTCGATACCCACCCCCGTCAAGAGCATCCGCCCCCGTTTGGTCAGCTCGTAGTGCACGTCGTGACCGGGGTTGCTCAGAGAGTCGCGGGCGTCCCTTTCTGGTTCGTATCGGCCGTCACCACCCGTGAGGACCCTCTGCCGCAAGAGGCTGCCCATCAGCTCGACGCCCAGCCGGCCGGCGAAATGGTCGTAACATGTGCGCGCAGCACGTAATCGGGCAGCTTTGGTTCCTTCGCGCAACGACTTCACGGGCTTGGGGGGAGCCAGCCGAACCAAGTATTCGATCAGTTCCCCGACCTGCGGGCCGGACAGCCGGTAGTAGCGATGGCGGCCATGCCTTTCCACGCTCAGCAGCCCTGCCTCGGTGAGCTTCGTCAGATGACTGCTGGCAGTCGACCGGCTGACCCCGGCCTCGTCGGCCAGCACGCTGGCCGGAAGCGCGCGGCCGTCGTCCAGCGCCAACAGCACGGCGCAGCGAGCCGGGTCGGCGAACAGCGAAGCGACCGCGGCGATATCGGCGTCACCGACCGACGGCAGTTCGGCTGCGTCACGCATGGCACACCTCTTCCCGCTCGGACCGCGGCGTACGGGTGCCGGCGACCCACCGCACCACCACAACGGTTGCGAACAATTCGATCACTCCGCCCTCGACCAGTGCGGCACGCACCCCTGCCAACGCCATCGTGGTGCCGAGCACGGCTACACCAACGGTTATACCCACCAGCCTCGCGAGATTCACCACCCCCGAGGCCAACCCCGCCCGGGCGAGCGGCATCGTCGACATCGCCAGGCCAACCGCCGGGCCGGTGTTTAACGCCAAACCCGCACCCGTCAAGACGAATCCGACTTCGAGAATCCATGCATTCGCCAATGGTCCGGCTGCCGCGTAGACCAGCAGTCCTGCCGCCATCAGGGATAAGCCTATGAGCATGGGCAATCTCGGCCCTGTCCTTTTGGCCACGAGATTGACGAACGGAATGAGTGCCAGGTACGTCACCGGCATCGGCATGAAAGCCGCGGCGGTCGCCAGGGCGCTTTCGCCCCGCTGCTGTTGGAACGCAAAGCTGTTCACCATCAACATGCCGTAGGTACCGAACGTCATCGCGAAGGTGGCTGTCAGCGCGGCGATCAGCGTGCGGTTGCGCAAGAGCCCGAGAGGCAGCATGGGGCTGGTCGCCAGGTTCTGACTCCAAACGAACAGGCCGACGGCGACGACGGTTGCGACGGCCAGCGCTGCGGTCCACGCCGGCGGCATCGCTCGTCCTTCGACCAGCACCAGCGTCAGCGCGCCCAGGCTGAGAATCGCGAACATCTGCCCTGTCAGATCGATTTCGCCCGCGCCGGGATCGCGGGACTCCGTGAGACGATGCGACATCCAGAGCGCCAGAAGTCCGACGGGCACGTTGAGCCAGAAGATCCAGCGCCAACCGAAGGTGTCAGTGAGTACTCCGCCCAGCACTGGGCCGAGGGCAGCGCTCGAAGCAGCGGCCATCGCCCACGCCGCGGTAGCCCGCGCGCGCTCAGCTCCGCCCGGAAATGCGTGTGCGGCGATGGCGAGGCCCTGCGGCAGCATCAATCCGGCGCCGATGCCCCCAATGGCGCGGGCTGCCAGCAGCCATGCGAGCGACGGGGCGACGGCGCAGACAACCGACGCGGTGAGAAACGTCGTCAAACCCGTACGCAGGAGTATTCGGCGCCCGAATCGGTCGCCGAAGGATCCGGCCGTAAGCAGGACGGCCGCGAACGCGACGTTGTAGACGTCGATAGTCCATTGGGCGCCCGAGATGCCGCCGCCCAGGTCGGTGTGGATCGTCGGCAGAGCCAGGTTGACGGCGTTGGCGTCGATGAGCCCGACGAAAAGGCCTAGGTACGCGGCGATCAGCGTGACAATCGGCGAATTCGAGATCCTCTTTGTGCGCATAACCACACGCTAGGTGCGAATTGATTCGACGCCGATCGAACCTTTCTGGCCGCCTAGCGGTCCGGCAGTGCGCGCTCGAAGATCGTCTGGCGTCCCAGTGGCTCACGGTCCCGCCGCTTAGCCATCGAGTAGACCTGCACGGTCTCATCGGCGACCGTCGACCAGTCGAAGGCCGACGTGAGCCTGTCCCGTGCGGCGACGGCGCGCTGCTGGGCGGCCACGGGGTCGTCGAGAACTCGGCGCACCGCGGTCGCCAGTCCCGCAATATCCCCGGGTGCGAACGACATTCCGGTCACCCCGTCGATAACCGCTTCGCCCAAACCGCCGACACTTGATGTGACCAATGGCGCTCCCGCGGCCGCAGCCTCCAGACCCACGATGCCGAAGGGCTCGTAGTGACTGGGCAGAACCACCGCGTCTGCGTCGTGCAACGCGCTGAGCAAGTCGGCGTGCTCGAGATGCCGGACAAACTTCGTTGCCTTGAGTACTCGATGACGTCGCGCCTCGTCGATCAGCCATTGCAGTTGCGTGCCCTCGCCGGCGATCGTCAGCGTGGTGCCGAGATGTGTGCGCCTGATTCGCGGTAGGGCGGCAATGAGGTCGTGGATGCCCTTCTCGTATTCGAGTCGTCCGAAATGGAGCAAGCGGGCGGGACCGGCGTGCTGTCGACGCTTCGCGAAAGGCCAACGCGTGGAATCGATCCCGTTGCGGATTACATGGATGTCCGCAAGGCCCGGCCCGAAAAGCGTGCGGGTTTCCTCTCGCATCGACGCGGAACACGTGATCAACGAGTCGGAGATGCGTGCGAGCCAGGACTCCAACGCATGGACCTGCCGGCTGACCGGCCCGTTGATCCAACCTCCGTGCCGGCCGGCTTCAGTTGCATGCAGCGTGGAGATCAGTGGTGCGTCGAAGAATTCGGACAGCGTAACGGCCGGGTGGGCTACAAGCCAGTCATGGGCGTGTACGACATCGGGTTTGAACCTCGAGGCCAGCCCGGCGCGGGTCATCGCATGACCCATCGCCAGTGCCCACGCCATCATGTCGGAGCCGAAAGCGAATTCGTGCGGATCCTGGGCAGCCGCCACCACACGGACACCTTCGTGAACCTCGTCCGCGGTCGGATGCGTGCTGGGGTCAGTGTCAAATGGGCGGCGGCTCAACACCATCACCTCGTGACCGGCTTTCGCCAAGCTCGTCGCAAGGTGATGAACGTGCTGGCCCAGTCCGCCGATCACCACCGGTGGGTATTCCCACGACAGCATCAGCACCCTCACGGGCGGGGGAGTCTCCTGGCATCCAACGACCCGAACAAGCCGTCGGCGCGGTTCCACCCCTCGGCCAGCCGTTGTGCCGCGTCCCGGCGGCCCGAAGCGAGCGTGCCCGCGATCTCCCTGGCCGCGTGGGCATGCAGGTGCGCGCGATAGCGGGCGTAATCGGCGGCCGAGTCCTTGCTGACCATGAACGGCCAATCGCTGGACACGGTCAACAGCGTCTCACGCAGAATCTGATCGGCGACGAAGTCACGGGCATGCGGCGCATCGGTCTGCTCCAGCGCCTTGTCGACCGTCGTGAGCGCGGTGTCGACGACCTCGGTGTTGAGGTGAACCAGGTCGTCCACCTGCTCGCCGGACCACACCTGCCAATCCTTGCCGGAACCCCAAGAACTGGGCGGCAATTCGACCGCGTCACCGACGAATCCGCCGGCGACCGCATCGCTCAGCGTGCCGATTTGCACGCCGGCTTCCGGTAGCGCGCGCAGTACCTGCTCCAGCCACAGCGGGCCCTCGTACCACCAGTGCCCGAACAGCTCGGTGTCGAACGCCGCGACGACGTGCGCGGGTCGGCCCAGCCGCTCGCTCTCCTCGACCATGCGCCTGCGGACGACGTCGACGAAATCGGCGACATGACCCTCGACGGCATTGTTCGCGCGGATCGGGTCATAGGGCGCCTTGTCATCCGACGCCACGTTGCGTCCTGTCACGCGAGCGGGTTTCAGTCCCGTGTGGTGGTCGTAGGTGTGGAAGTCGCGATATGCGGCGTGCCCGGGGTAGCCGGAGCGCGGCGACCACACCCGGTAGCTGACCTGCAGATCGCGGCCGAATGCGACGACGTCGGAGCCGCCTACCGGCCGACCCAGTGCGGTGTCGCCGTGCAGCGACGGGCCGTCGACCATGAAGTGGCCGATTCCGGCTGCGGCGTAGTCGATTTCCATGCCCGGTGCGTACGCGCACTCGGGGGCCCAGATGCCGGCAGGTGCGTGGGCGAAGCGCTGCTGCGCGTCGGCCAGCCCCTCGCGCAGCGCGAACTCACGCAGCCGCGGGTGCAGCAGCGGCTGGAACGGGTGCGCCAACGGCCCGCCGAGAAGCTCGATGGTGCCGGTGTCGATCAGTTCGCGCAGCAGCGGACTCGCGCCGTGTTGCCACAGCGTGGCATAGTCGTCAAGCGCTTGTCCCGCCTCGCGGTACTCGCGAATGCCGAACTCCCGCAATGAGTCCCGTCCTTGTAGCGTGGTGGCTTCCAGTGCCCGGAGCTGCCAGTTCGCCAGCCAGTGATGCATGCTGGCAAGGCAATAGGGATCGTCCAGCTGCGCGGCCACCACCGGTGTGATGCCCAGCGTCACCACCCCCCGGCGATCCTCGTCGGCGAGTTTCCGCAACACCCGCATCAGCGGGAGATAGGCCGCCGACCACGACTGGTAGAGCCACTCCTCGCCGACGGGCCACCTGCCGTGGTGCGCCAGCCATGGCAGATGCGTGTGCAGGACCAGGGTGAAGAGGCCGGGCACCGGTTGTTCTGTCACGGCCGTACCGCGATCGCCACCAGGTCGAGGCTGTCGTCGATGTCTGAACTGTCGTGTCCGCCGGCTTCAACAAGATCGAAGTCGTCGATCGTCACTGACGCCACGTCGGCGAGCAGCTCAGCGGGCCACGGCGCGTCGGCCAGCGCCCGCTGCACCTGCGCGTCGATGATCGAGCCGCCGTTCTTCTCGTCCAGCGCCACGAGCCGCGGCCCGTGGAAGACCCCGCACATCGACTCCAGAGTGAAGCCCCCGGCAAGCAACAGGTCCGTGAGTTCGCGCGCGTCGAGCTCGCGGGTGTGGAACGGGTTGACCGGGGTGTCGCGGCCGGGGGAGAACGTGATCCTGTTAGGCGTGGACATCATCAGCAGTCCGCCCGTGCGCAGCACCCGCCTGCACTCTTCGACGAACTGCTGCTGGTCCCACAGATGCTCGATCACCTGAAAATTGACGACGACATCGACAGAACCATCCGGCAGCGGCAGCGCGGCCAGGTTGCCGTGCCGGACGTCGACACGGGGATAGCAGGCCCGCACGTGCGCGACGGTGGTTTCGTCGTAATCCAGCCCGATGACGCGTCGTGCGACGTCGGCGATCAGGTCGGCGCCGTAGCCTTCTCCGCAGCCGGCCTCGAGCACGTCACGCCCGGCGCACCGGCCCACCAGACGCCGGTAGACCACCTCGTGGCGACGGAACCAGTAGTTCTCCTCGGCCAGCCCGGGCACGGTGCGCTCGCCGGTGAGGGCCAGGGAGTCGTGTGCACTCATCGCAAGGCAGGCTAACCCGATTACCCCTTGCGCGAGCGGTTGCGCACTACACTCGCTGCTCTTCGCACAGGTGGCCTCATCGACGGGCAGTCAGATCACCTGCACCGACCAGTTATGGTGTATGTGCGAACCACGTAAGTTACCCACGAGTAACATGGCGTGCAGGCGAATCATTTCGTTGGACGGCCGGCAAACGTCGGTCCGCACAAATATGGCTTAGCAGGAGGTCGAAACAGACCCATGACGAACATCGTGGTGCTGATCAAGCAGGTCCCGGACACGTGGTCGGAGCGCAAGCTCAAGGACGACGACTACACACTGGACCGCGACGCAGCAGACGCCGTGCTCGATGAGATCAACGAGCGAGCCGTCGAAGAGGCGCTGCTGATCAAGGAGAAGCAAGGCGACGACAGCACGGTGACTGTGCTGACCGCAGGCCCCCAGCGGGCCACCGAAGCGATCCGCAAGGCGCTGTCCATGGGTGCCGATAAGGCGGTGCACGTGCTCGACGAGGGCATGCACGGCTCTGACATGGTGCAGACCGGATGGGTGCTGGCCCGTGCACTCGGCACGATCGAGGGCACCGAGCTCGTCATCGCCGGCAACGAGGCCACCGACGGTGTGGGTGGCGCCGTGCCGGCGATCATCGCCGAGTACCTGGGCCTGCCCCAGCTCACCCACGTCCGCAAGCTGGCTGTCGACGGCGACACGGTCACCGGCGAGCGCGAGACCGACGACGGTGTGTTCACCCTCGAGGCGTCGCTGCCCGCCGTGGTGAGCGTCACCGAGAAGATCAACGAGCCTCGCTTTCCGTCCTTCAAGGGCATCATGGCCGCCAAGAAGAAGGAAGTGACCACGCTGACGCTGGCCGAGCTCGGCGTCGAGGGCGACGAGGTCGGCCTGGGCCATGCCGGTTCGAAGGTCCTGAAGTCAGAGCCGAAGCCACCGAAGACTGCCGGCGAGAAGTTCGAAGACGAAGGCGAAGGCGGCACCAAGATCGGTGAGTATCTGAAGTCGCAGAAGATCATCTGAGAGAAGGCTTGATTAGTTATGGCTGAAGTACTTGTCCTTATCGAATACGCGGAGGGTGCGCCCAAAAAGGTGAGCAGCGAATTGCTCACCGCCGCAAGGGTTCTGGGTGAACCGTCGGCAGTGGTGGTCGGTGCGCCCGGTACCGCCGAACCGCTGACCGAAGCACTGAAAGAGGCGGGAGCGGAGAAGATCTACGTCGCGGAGGCCGACTTCGTCGACGACTACCTGCTGGTGCCGCAGGTGGACGTGCTCGCGGCACTGGTCGAGTCGGCCAGTCCGGCGGCCGTGTTGCTGGCTGCCAGCGCCGACGGCAAAGAGATCGCGGGTCGGCTGGCAGCGCGCATCGGCAGCGGTGTGCTGACGGACGTCGTCGCCGTGCGTGAAGGCAAGGTCGGCGTGCATTCGATCTTCGGTGGCGCCTACACCGTCGACGCGGAGGCCGAGGGCGACGTCGCGGTGATCACGGTCCGTCCCGGCGCGGTTGACGCCGAGCCGGCCGCGGGAGCCGGCGAGCAGGTCACCGTCGAGGTACCCCAGCCCGCCGAGAATGCGACCAAGATCACTGCCCGCGAACCTGCGGTCGCCGGCGACCGGCCTGAGCTCAGTGAAGCGACCATCGTCGTTTCCGGTGGCCGTGGCGTCGGAAGCGCGGAGAACTTCAGCGTGATCGAGGAGCTGGCCGACTCGCTGGGTGGCGCCGTCGGCGCGTCGCGTGCCGCTGTCGACTCCGGCTACTACCCGGGCCAGTTCCAGGTGGGCCAGACCGGCAAGACGGTTTCGCCGCAGCTGTACATCGCACTGGGCATCTCCGGGGCGATCCAGCACCGGGCAGGCATGCAGACGTCCAAGACGATCGTCGCCGTGAACAAGGACGAAGAGGCGCCGATCTTCGAGATCTCGGACTTCGGCATTGTCGGCGACTTGTTCAAGGTGGCTCCGCAACTCAAGGATGCGGTCAAGGCCCGCAAGGGCTAGTTCGCCTCGCGAAACCCCCGCGCGCGCTGCGTGACGGGGGTTTTCGCGTTTTTCCGGGGTCATTTCGTCATCTAGCGTGCACGGACACGTCACGCATGCGATGCCATCCCGAGATGCGGCTCGGAGATCTTGCAGACATGAGCACTGCATCTGTCCTGCTTGCCACCGATCCGAATGCGACCCAGGCACCCACGTACACGTTGCTGCTGTCCACCGATCCGACCCTCGTCGAAGAAGCGCAGCGCCTGCGCTACGAGGTCTTCAGCTCCGAGCCCGGCTTCGAGCTCACGTCGAGCACGGACGCGGATCGGTTCGACGAATATTGCGACCATCTGCTGGTGCGCGAGGACAGCACCGGCGAGCTCGTCGGCTGCTACCGAATGCTTCCGCCACCGGGGGCAATAGCGGTGGGCGGGTTGTACACCGCGACCGAGTTCGACATCAGCGACTTGGACCCGCTGCGGCCGTCGCTCGTCGAGATGGGCCGGGCCGTAGTCCGCGAACAGCACCGTAACGGCGCGGTGGTGCTCCTG